>CACZZA010000067.1 GCA_902785485.1 uncultured Ruminococcus sp.
CTGTTGTTGAGGAGTTTCGAGACCATGCGAGTATCCTCATTGGAACCGAGGCAGCCGCAGAGGGCATCAACCTGCAGTTTTGCAGCCTGATCGTCAACTATGACCTTCCCTGGAATCCGCAGCGCATTGAGCAGCGCATCGGACGCTGCCATCGATACGGTCAGAAAAACGATGTTGTTGTTATCAATTTCCTGAACCGAAAGAACGCAGCCGACAAGCGTGTATATGAACTGCTCGCCCAGAAATTCCGGCTTTTTGACGGCGTGTTCGGTTCATCGGATGAGATTCTCGGCTCATTGGAATCCGGCGTGGATTTTGAGAAACGAATCTCCGAGATCTATCAGAAATGCAAAACCGCCGAAGATATACAGCGTGAATTTGACGCCCTGCAGGAAGAACTCTCCGATGAGATGACCGACGTCACGTTCGCAGGCGTCAACATCGACGACGAAGAAGACCTCGCGGAGGAATACGGGATCTCGTCTATCCCCTGCCTCGTGCTGTTCAAAGACGGAGAGGAGATCGACCGGATCGTCGGACTCCGTCCGAAGGATGCCGTCGAGAGCTGGATCGGTGACAACAAATGACCGATATTATCATTATCGGAGCCGGAATAGCGGGAATGACTTCCGCGATCTACGCGCGGAGAGCGTCGAAGTCCGTTCTTGTTCTCGAAGCTAAAAGCTACGGAGGACAGATAATCAACACTCCGGACGTCGAAAACTATCCCGCGGCACCCCATATTTCCGGGTTCGACCTCGCCACGAACGTCTACGGGCAGGCTAAAGCGCTCGGCGCGGAGTTCAAATTTGAGAAAGCCGTGAATATCGAAGATCACGGCGGATACAAGACCGTCGCGACCACGAAAAACAGCTACGACGCGAAAGCGGTCATAATAGCGACCGGCTCGGAAAACCGCAAGCTCGGACTTGAAAACGAAGACCGGCTCGTCGGGCGCGGGGTATCTTACTGCGCGACCTGCGACGGAGCGTTCTTCCGCGGAAAGACTGTCGCCGTCGCCGGCGGAGGCAACACGGCGCTTGAAGACGCGCTCTATCTCTCCGACGTCGCGGGCAAAGTTTACCTCATACACCGCAGGGACGCGTTCCGGGGAGACGACGGGACCGTCGAACGCCTGAAAAAGAAGGAAAACGTCGTCTTCGTACTCAATTCCAACGTCACTAAACTCATAGCGGACAAGAAGCTGACCTCGATAGAAGTCACCGACAAAGAGGGCGTCGTAACGCCTATCGAAGTCGACGGGCTGTTCGTCGCCGTCGGACGTATCCCCGAAAATCAAAACTTCACCTCGGTCATCGACCTCGATGCCGCGGGTTACGCTCTCTCCGGAGAGGATTGCCGTACACGCACGAAAGGCGTGTTCGTCGCCGGCGACACACGTCAAAAGGACGTCCGCCAGCTCGTGACCGCCGCCTCCGACGGAGCCGTCGCCGCTACCGAAGCGATAAAATATATCAACGGTTTGGAATAATAAATAATATGCGAGAGGGACTTTTAAGGAAAGTCCCTCTCGCGCTCTCTTCAAACCTTTCGGAAAAAACGGTCGTTGTTTTTGCGAGATCACTCCGCGCTGTTCAGCACGCCGTTTTTACGGCTTATCAGCGCCGAGGCGACACAGGCGAGAAATCCCGCGAGGGTGACGACGCCCCAGAAACCGACGGTCATGTTCCAACCTATCGCGGAGGCTACGAGACCTATCGTCTTCGTTCCTATCGCGGAAGCGAGGTACGCGGAAGAGTCGAGACCTCCGGTAAAAGCCGAAATACGTCCGGTGTTTTTGAAACGGAACACGAACACCGCGTAGATCATATTGCACGCCGAGTTCTGAGCGGCGGCGGCGATAAATATACACACCATCGAGAGAGGGAGAAAGAATACTCCGAGTTGTCCGAGCGCGAACACTATTCCGAACATAATGAACGTAGTTCCGAACAGAGACGCGCAGAGTATATGCTCCGAGCCGCGAAAGATCCGAAGAGTCAGGAGCTTGAGTCCGAGCATCGTCCCCAAAAAATTCAAGATCGGCATTATCATCGTGATAACAGACGCCGTTGAGTCTCCTACCGCGAACGTTTCCTTTATATAAGTCGGGATCCAGAACGACACGGCATTGCGTACAAACCCGTTGACCATCGTATATACGACCGTCGTAAAGAACGCGTGACGGGCGAGCAGAGAAAGCGTTAGCTTTTCAGTCTTCTTGCCGTCGGTAAGCTTTTTGCGGGAGCGTCCTGCGGCGCAAACGATAAGTCCTCTTTTTTCGAGTAACGTGAGTATGCCGAAACATAAGACCATACACGAAAGCATCGACGCTCCGCTTATGTAAAACGCGATACGCCAGTTTTCAAAAAGCGCCGATACGATCGCCGATATAAGATATGCCACAAGGTTTCCTGCGACAAGACTTCCGTTCAGCGCGAGCATTATCTTCCGGCTTGCTCGTCCGGAGCTGTTGTCGGCGACGATGGCGGTCAGAGGTCCCCAAAGCATCGAAGAGGAGAAGCCTATCACCGCCCAAAGCGCGATGCTTGGAGTCACAGAATCAAAGCTGTCCGCGACGAGAGGTGAAAGCGTTACCAGAACACTCGAAAGCAGCAGTCCGATACACGAATACTTTTTCGGATTGAAGTAATCTCCGAGGATGCCGTTGACGAGCTGCCCCGCCCCGTAAGCGAGAAAGAGCGCAAACCCCATCGTTCCTATATCGTCCTTGACAAAGACTCCGAGTTCGGTCAGTCTGGGCGTAAAGGCGGACAGTATCGTCTTGCCGATATAGCATCCCATGTAACAAAGGGACACGGCAAGACCGAGCTTTACGTAATTTTTTTGGATCAGCGCCTTTGTTTCCGCCGACCTGCCTGCGAGTTCTTTTTCCATTTTCATTACCTCTTTAGTGCGAATATGCTGCGATTTGGGTGTTCTTGCCTCGGTAGTCCGGTTCTTAAAACATCAGAACTTTATTATACACCATAAAATGGCACTTGTCACTATTTTTTATTAAGTTTTTTGTTAATTTTCCTCGTTTTTTTAATCTTGCTTTTTCAGAATCGCTATATTATAATATTTTAGATAACTTGCAACACGAAAAGAAGGTATTTATAATGTGGTTTGTCTACGCGCTTATAGTTTTGTTGTGTTGGGGCGCAGCCGATTTGTTCTATAAAGCCGGCGCTGACGAGAACGACAGATACAGCCATCTCAAAACGTCTATTATGGTAGGTCTTGTAATGGGAATACACGCGATCTGCGTGCTGATTTTCACCGACGTACCGTACGACCCGGTGAACATACTGATCTACTTCCCCGTTTCGGCAATGTATATCCTGTCGATGACGGTCGGTTATTTCGGTCTGCGGTATCTTGAGGTCTCCATCTCATCGCCCGTACAGAACACCTCCGGAGCGATCGTATCTCTTCTGTGCCTGATATTCCTCGGTCAGCAGATGGACGCCCTCTCCGTTATCGCCGTCGTGCTCGTGACCGCAGGCATCGTACTGCTCGGATATTTCGAAAAGAAAAAGGAAGAGGCTTACGAGCTTGAGTACAACAAAAAATACAAGATCGGCTTCGTCGCCTTCTTCATCCCGATAATATACTGCGTCATCGACGCGCTCGGCACCTTCTTCGACGCCTGGTATCTCGACGACGTTGAGTCCACTCCCCTGCGCGGCGTGACGGAGGACACGCTCGAAGACGTCGCGAACGTTTCGTATGAGCTTACCTTCCTGTTCGTCGCCTTCCTGCTGTTCATCTACGTTTACGTCGTCAAAAAGCAGAAATTCACGTTATACAAGCAAAAAGAGCGGCTCGGCGCCGCGGTGTTCGAGACCGCGGGTCAGTTCGCCTACGTTTACGCCATGAGCGGAAACGGCGTGGTCGCCGCCCCCATCGTCGCGTCGTACAGCATCGTCGCGGTACTTCTTTCGAGAATATTCCTCAAAGAAAAGCTGACGAAAAAGCAGTACGCGGCGGTCGTTATCGTTATGGCGGGCATCGCGCTTATGGGACTTGCGGAGGGACTTGCGGAGGGATAAGGCTTAGCGCGGAGCGCCTTGCGGAGCGTCACGTCTTCGGCTTTTCGTCCGGCTTATACGATACGGCGAAAGCGTCCGCCGCGAGGACCCCTTTGTTTTCGGAAGAAAACGTTTTTTATATGACACAACGGAAAAAGCCGTCGCGTAAAGCGGCGGCTTTTTCCTGAAAGGATGTAAATGAAACGCAATTTATCGTGGTTGTCTTATTTGAGCTTCGCGACGAATTTCTCCATCTTTTCGAGAGCGGTCTTGATGTGATCGACGGAGTACGCGTACGAAATTCTCGCAAATCCTTCTCCGGAGTCACCGAACGCGGTGCCGGGGACGATAGCGACGTTTTCTTCCTTGAGCAGACGGGTGCAGAACTCCTCGCTCGAAAGTCCGAATTTGCCGACGTTCGGGAATACGTAGAACGCGCCTTCCGGCTCGAACACGGATATACCGATCTTGCGGAGTCCCTCAACGAGCATCGTGCGGCGTTTGTTGTACTCGTCGCGCATCATGGCGACGTCTTCATCACCGTTCTTGATAGCCTCGATAGCGGCGTACTGGCTGGTAGTCGGAGCGCACATGATAGCGTACTGGTGGAGTTTGAGTATCTGAGCGGTTATCGGAGCGGGAGCCGCGAAAAATCCCATTCTCCAACCGGTCATTGCGTATGCTTTCGAGAAGCCGTTGACTACTATCGTTCTCTCCTGCATTCCGGGCAGGCTTGCAATAGAGACGTGCTCGCGTCCGTAGGTCAGCTCGGCGTAGATCTCGTCGGAAAGGACCATTATGTCTGTGCCGCGCAGGATCTCGGCGATAGGCTCGAGGTCTTCCTTCGTCATGATAGCGCCGGTCGGGTTGTTCGGATACGGCAGGACGAGGAGCTTGGTCTTGGGAGTGATCGCCGCTTTGAGCTGTTCGGGAGTGAGTTTGAATTTATCCTTCTCCTGAGTGTTGATGATCACCGGAACGCCGCCCGCGACTTTAACGAGCGGAGGATAGCAAACGTACGCGGGGAGCGGGATGATGACTTCGTCGCCGGGCTCGATGAGAGCGCGGAACGAATTGTCTATCGCTTCGCTTCCGCCGATAGTCACGATGACTTCTTTTGCGGGATCGTATTTAAGAGAAAAACGGCGCTCGAGGTAGTTCGCGATCTCCTGACGGAGAGTTATCATACCGCTGTTGGACGAGTATTTGGTCTCGCCTCTGTTGAGACTTTCGATAGCGACCTTGCGGATATGCTCCGGCGTCACAAAATCGGGTTCGCCGACCGTGAGGGAGACGACGTCCTTCATCTCAGCCGCGATGTCAAAGAATTTTCTGATGCCGGACGGCGGGATCGCCTGCACCGTTTTAGAAAGAATTTTTGAATAATCCATAATGAACTCCTTTCAAGAGCACATAAATTTTCAATTCTTATATTACTATAACATTTTGCGTTCGTTTTGTCCATACCTTTTGACAATTTTTTCTTTTATCCTCGCGTCGGTTTTTATTTTTTCCGTGCGCGTCGACGACTTTTTTAGGTGTTTTTTCAAAAATATTCGTTTTACCCCTTTATTTTTCTTTTGAAATGTGGTAAAATGTTCTATCCGTAAAAAAACAAAGGAGTATAATTCCAAATGAAAAAGAAACTGATCATCACCGTATTACTGTTCGTTCTGGCGTTCGTATTCGCGTCCTGCGGCAGCGCCAACCCCTATAAGGGACTCGACCTCGACGAGTATATCACTCCCGGCGCTTTCCCGGAAGTCGAGTACGATAAATCGGAGCTTGAATCCTCGATAAAAGAAGAGATAGATTACCACTTCTCCGACAGCAAGGAACTGAAAGAAGTCGAGCGCGAAGCAAAGGACGACGACACAGTCGAACTGACCTTCAAAGTCACTTTTGAAGACAAAGAGATCGAATCGCTTTCCAAAGAAGCTTTTGAGTTTGATCTTTCGTCCGAAAACGAAGAACTGAACTTTCTCAAAGACGTACTCGTAGGCAAAAAGAAAGGCGATGAGTTCACCGCGACCCGCACTCTCGCGGCAGACTATGAGGAAGAGGAATACGCGGGCAAGGAAGTAACTTATACCGGAACCGTAGACAAGGTCTCCGAGTACGTAATGGCAGAACTGACCGACGAGCTGGTCGCTTCCAAGAACCTCGGCTATTCGACCAAAGACGAGTATATGGCTCATCTGAACGATGAAAATCTTAGAAATATCCTCTGGCAGAATCTTCTTAAAAACACCGAAGTAAAGAAGTACCCCGAAGACCGTTTGAAAAAGCTCTACGACAACACCGTTACCAATATGCGCTTCTCGGCATCCGCGGCGGGTCAGTCCGACGAGGAATACGTCAAAGCGGGCGTTCCGATGGGATATTACCGCATCACCTTCGACAGCGTTGAAGAGTACCTCACCTACGCGCTCAACTCCATCAAGTCCTCTGTCAAGGAAGAAATGCTGATATACAGCCTCGCCGACAAATTCGGCATCAAAGTCAGCGACTCCTCGATAACCGAAGACACCGCCGTTCTCTCCGACCTTCAGAGCCAGCTGCTCGATATGGCGGTCGAAAAAGCGGTCGTCGTCGAATCCGCGGAATAATATACGATAAAACAACAAAGAGCCGGTACGGGATCATCCGTATCGGCTCTTTTTGAATTCGTTCAGACGTTTTTCTTTTTTCTTTTGCGCTTTACCGACGGTCTTCCCGAAAAGCCTCCGAGCAGCGCGGACAAAAATACCGGAAAAAGCATAAAATACCCGTCCGCATCGCTTTCGTGAAACAAAGAACCGACGAATAGAGCAAAGCAAACGGCGATCCCCACGGCAGTCCCGCAGACTATACCCTGCCCTCCGTTTTTCTTTGCCGCGAAGAGTCCCCCCGCGAAAGCGGAAATACAGAGTATCAAAAGCGCGGAAACGTCGGCTCCGCGCGTCGGGTCAGATGTGCGGAGAAGTATGAAAGACATAACGAAAGTCAGGATAATACAGACAGAAGCGCTGACGAAAACACCGTTCACCGCGCTTTTTATAAGCTTACGTTTCATTTATTGCCCTCCAAGACAGAGTGATGCTGTTAGTGGTATATCATATTCCGCTCCCGTCTGAATAATACCGCCTTTTTCGCGCGGGCGCTCCGGTTTTTTCTTCTCCGAAATTTCTTTTATTCTTTGATACTTTATTATAAAACGCGTACGTGACTTCCTTTATTTCGCCGGATCGGCAAAGTATCATCGCGCAGTTCACAGAAGTCATCACACAAACGTTAAGATCGGTCACCTGCCACAAAATCCCTACCGGCATCACCGAGCCCAAATAGATCAAGAACATAAATACCGCGTCGAAAGCGGCTCTTGCCGAGCGCTTTCTCGTAATAAAAAACAGCGCTTCTCTACCGTAATAGAATTGACTTATGACAGTGGCGTACGCGAAGATCGCGACGGACAGAGTCAGAACGACCTCTGCGCGTCTGCCGAAAAACTTTCCGAAAGCTCCCAGCGCAAGCTCCATTCCGGTCATTCCCGAATACGAATCCCCGTATGCGAGCAGGATCACTAAAGCGGTCAGCGAGCAGGTGACGACGGTATCGACGAAGACTTCAAGCACCCCGAATATCCCCTGCTCCGCCGGTCCGTTCGACGAAAGACTGTGAGCGGTCGGAGACGTTCCGCTCCCCGCTTCGTTTGACATTATCCCGCGCGTGACGCCGAATCTGATCGCTTTTGACGCGGTATAACCCATTCCTCCCGCTGCCGCCGCTCTGAACGAAAACGCGTTTTTGAAGATCAAGATAAACACCTGACCGAGTTTATCGAACGAACGCGCCACGGCGGCGACCGAAAAAACGCAGAACAGCAAAGTTGCCAAAGTGACGGCTATTGAAGTCATATTCTCTATTTTTTTGTTTTTTCGCATAAGCGAAAACGCACACAAAACGAAAAACAGCGCTCCGCATATCCTCGGATCTGTCCCGAACGAAGCAGCAACGCTCTCCGAAAGCGCGTTCGTCTGTACTATGTTTCCGACCGTCAGCGAATTGACAAGCAAAAGACACGCAAATCCCACGGCGAGCGCCCGTCCGGCGTATTTTTCAAAATAATACGGCGCGCCTCCGTGAAGGACGCCGAAAACACGTTTGCGGGCCGAGACTCCGAGGCAGACCTCTGCGTATTTCACGCTCATCGCGACGAGCGCTGACGCCACCATCCAGAATACCGCGCCCGGTCCCCCCGCCGCTATCGCCGTCGAGACTCCCACGATATTACCGACCCCCATCGTAGAAGCCAGCGCAAGAGCGACACTCTTGAACGGAGAGATCCCGTTTTTTTCTTTTCCGCGTTTCTTAAAAGCGGACAGAGTCCTTCCCGGACGGGTGAAAACGAGATACCCGAACCTCACGAACAGTATTCCGCCCGTTAAAAGCACCGTCATCACGAGCAACGGCGAAAACAGAACGGAATTCAATTTTTCAAGGATTTGCATCGTTTTTCCTCCGTGATAACTTTACATAAATATATATTCCGCGTTCGGGAAAAACAGCACCTTTTTCCTTAATTGTGAAATTTATGTTAACAATGCGAATAATACTTGATTTTTACACCCCAAGTGGTTAAAATACATAATGGTTAGCAAACGAACGGTGAGAGTGCTAAACCGTAAAAACACGTTCAAAATATTTATACATATACGGAGGTAAAAATCATGACAATCAAACCTTTATTCGATCGCGTTCTTATCAAGACAGTCGAAGCCGAGGAAACGACCAAAGGCGGACTCATCCTCGCGTCTTCCGCGAAAGAGAAGCCCCAGATCGCGGAGGTTATCGAAGTAGGTCCGGGCGGCGTAGTTGACGGAAAAGAAGTCAAAATGACCGTCAAGAAGGGCGACAAGGTCATTACGTCCAAATACTCCGGGACCGAAGTCAAGGTCGACGGAGTCGAATACACGATCGTCAAACAGAACGACATTCTGGCGATAGTAAAGTAATCAAGGGAGGCAATACATCATGGCAAAAGAAATTCTTTACGGTATAGACGCAAGAAACGCGCTGCTCCGCGGCGTTGATAAGCTCTCCGACACGGTCAAGATCACTCTCGGACCGAAAGGAAGAAACGTAGTTCTCGACAAAAAATACGGCGCTCCGCTGATCACCAACGACGGCGTCACCATCGCGCGCGAGATCGAACTCGACGATCCGATGGAAAATATGGGCGCTCAGCTCGTCAAAGAAGTCGCTACCAAGACCAACGACGCGGCGGGCGACGGCACCACGACCGCTACTCTGCTCGCTCAGGCGTTCATCCACGAAGGAATGAAGAACGTCACGTCCGGAGCCAACCCGATGATCCTTCGCAAAGGCATCCAGAAGGCAGTCGATACCGCCGTTGAGGGACTCAAGAGCATATCCAAGAAAGTCAACGGAAGCGACGACATTGCAAGAGTCGGCACCATCTCGGCGGGCGACCCCGTGATCGGAACTCTTATCGCCGACGCGATGGAAAAAGTCACCTCCGACGGAGTTATCACCGTTGAAGAATCCAAGACTGCAGAGACCTACTGCGAAGTCGTAGAAGGAATGCAGTTCGACCGCGGATACGCTTCTCCTTATATGGTCACCGATACCGATAAGATGGAAGCAGTCCTCGACGACGCGTTCATCCTCATCACCGACAAAAAGATCTCGTCTATCCAGGAGATCCTTCCCCTGCTCGAAACTCTTGTCAAATCCGGCAGAAAGCTTCTCATAATCGCCGACGACATCGAAGGCGAAGCGCTCACCACCCTCGTCCTCAACAAACTGCGCGGCACGTTCAACTGCGTAGCGGTCAAGGCTCCGGGATTCGGCGACAGAAGAAAAGAAATTCTCCGCGACATCGCGAGCCT
>CACZZA010000068.1 GCA_902785485.1 uncultured Ruminococcus sp.
ATGGATGCCGCTTCCAACAACGGTATCGACAATATACGAGACATCCGCGACGAGGTGCTTTACACACCGTCCGAGCTTAAAAACCGCGTTTACATCATCGACGAGGTACATATGCTGAGTACCAGCGCCTTCAACGCTTTGCTGAAAACGCTTGAAGAGCCTCCTCAAAACGTTGTTTTCATTCTTGCGACGACGGAACTCGCAAAGATCCCGGCTACGATCCTGTCGAGATGCCAGCGCTTTGAATTTCGCCGCATAAAGACTCAGGTCATTTCCGACAGACTTATGAAGATCGCCGAAGAAGAAGGCATCAAGGTCGAGCCTTCTGCCGCTTTTCTTATCTCAAAACTCGCGCAAGGCGGAATGAGAGACGCGATCAGTATGCTTGAACTCTGCTCCGGAGAAAACGAAGTCATTACGGAAGATACCGTCGTGCGTGTCACCGGCACTACGGGACGAAAAGTGGTCTCAGACGCGTTTGAGACCGTACTAAAGAAGGACTACGAGGGCATTTTCCGTCTGACCGACTCCCTTCACACCTCGTCCGTGGATATTTCGGTCTTCTGGGGGGATCTTATAGGATACTACCGTGACCTGTTCGTCACTAAAAACACCAAAAATTCCCGCGATTACCTCGACCTCAGTGAGGGAGAGTACGAGGAACTGAAAGCGTCGGCTCAAAAGATAAACAACGCAACGTTGATGTATCATATAAAAGCTCTTGAAGACGCGCAAAGCGCGATGCAGCGGCCGAATTCGCAAAAGCGCGTCATAGCCGAACTTTGCCTTATAAAGTTGTGCGACCCTTCCCTTTCGACGTCCCCCGAAGCCATGCTCGACCGTATCAGCGCTCTCGAAGACAAGGCAGCGTCGGGAGCGTTCGCTCTCCCGTCGTTCACTGCGAACGAAGCGGAAGAACCAACCGACGAAAAAGCCGAAGAGCTTCAAAAAACCGCTGAAGAACCGGAAAAGGTCTCCGAGAAACCGTTACGTCCGATAAGCGACTGGGCGGAAGTCGTAAAGAAATTTTCCAAGATCAATATGAGCATTTCCGCTTTTCTCGGAAGCTCCAAAGGATACATAAGCGGAAACGACGTCGTCATCCGTACTAACGGACAGTTTACGATAGATATGCTGAGTCAGACGTCCGTCAAAGAAGACCTCGCGCGCATAATCTCGGTCGAAGAAAAAACTCCCATCGATCCGAAAAAGATCAAACTTGAACTGATGAACAAAATGAACGCGGAGCTTGCGGACGGGATCGAAGAAATAACTTCAAATTTACAATAACATAAACGGATAAAAAGGAGTATCACAATGAAAGCAAGATTACCTCAAGGATTCGGCGGCGGACCCTCCAATATGCAGGCTATGATAAAGCAGGCGCAGAAGATGCAGGAGGATATGCAGCAAAAGCAGCAGGAGCTTGAAGAACGCGAATACGAGGTCAAGACCGGAGGCGGCGTCTGTACCGTTAAAATAAACGGCAAAAAAGAGATCACGTCTCTCACTCTCGATCCCGCCATCGTCGATCCCGACGATATAGAAACTCTCACCGACGTACTGACCGCCGCGTTCAACGAGGCGATACGCAAGGTCGAGGACACCAACACCGAAGAAATGTCCAAGATCACCGGACAAATGAATATGCCGGGTCTTTTCTGATACACCATGTCTGAATTCATCCCGCCGCTCGAGGTACTGATCGAGCAATTCAACCGTCTCCCGGGTATAGGGAGAAAATCCGCGCAGAGGCTCGCGTTTTCCATCGTTGAATCAAGCGAAGAGGACGTCGTAAAGTTTGCCGAGAGCCTCGTCAACGCGAAACGGAATATACACTACTGCCCCGTTTGTTTTAATTTTTCCGAACAGGGAGAGTGCGATATCTGCCGCTCGTCTACGCGCGACAGAAGCGTTATCTGCGTTGTCGAGGATGTAAAAGTCCTGCTTGCCATCGAAAGAGCGCGTGGCAATACGAAATATAACGGTCTGTATCACGTTCTGCACGGCGCCATCTCACCGATCGACGGTATAGGTCCCGAACAGCTCAAAATAAAGGAATTGCTCGAGAGACTGAACGACGACTCCATAAGAGAGATCATCATCGCGACCAACCCTACTGTCGAAGGCGAAGCGACGGCAATGTATCTTTCAAAGCTGCTGAAACCCATCGGAATAAAAATCACCCGTCTCGCGTACGGTCTTCCCGCGGGGGGCGACCTTGAGTACACCGACGACGTAACTATCAACTACGCGCTCGAAGGCAGACGCGAAATGTGAAAGCTTTCACAAAACCAAAAAGGGATATGTCAAGCGTTTATCTGCTCGATATATCCCTTTTGTCTTCTCGGTTGTTTTTGATTTCTTCAATATCTGCTTCATGGATATTGCCGGCGGAATCGACACGCTCGGCAATTCGTTTTTCATCATTTTACAGTTTGATCTGTTCGGGGAACGCCTCTTTTCGCATGATGCCCCACATCTTATCGATATAAGACAACGTGTAAAAATTCTCATAGTAATGATAGTAAAAAGCGCCCTTTAGCGTCATTTCATAAGTACCGTCGTGTTCTTTGATGAATCCCAATCGCTTTGCGACCCAAAGCTCGAATCCATACATTTTTTTCAACGGCACACCAAAGAATTTTTCAAAATCACTTGCATTTACTCTTGTACTGTATGCCGTCCAGAACAGCCAGTAGATCATCCGCTGCCTTTTGGTAAAGCGAATCGTCAGCGCTGTGGCGAGACTGCCGGAACGAATCCTCTCACAGTATGACTCTACATCAAAAGTATTGATTTTGAATTGTCCTTTGAACAGGCTCGTAGCAGAACAGCCGAATCCGAGAAAATTATCTCTGGTCATGGATGAGTAGTTTGCGTCCGGTTCGCTTGAGAAAGTCCAGATAGAATTTCGAGAGTATCCTTTCCCCAAACAGTATTCGGTTATAGCCGCCAATAGCTCCCGTTTATCTTTTTTACGCATTGCGGCAACGGGACTTTCCGTAAAAGTGAAATCAATAAACGGGTATATGGCGACGTGATTCGCACCCAACGAAAAAGCGGTATCAATATCCGATTTCAAATCAGCGTAGGTTTGTCCGGGCAGCGCAAAGATAAAATCCATTGAAACGGTTTCAAAAGGAACAACCGACAAAGCAGACGTCATTTCTGCGGTATCAATCTGCTTTCTGCCGAGAATCTTCTGATACTTATCGCAGAATGATTGAATACCGATGCTGATTTTTGTTACGCCTGCTTTTTTCAATATTTGCAGCACTTCCGCATTCACATTATCGGGATGAAGCTCCACACCGATCCCCTCTGTGATAATAAAGTACTCATTCAACGCATCAACGATTTCTTTTATTCGATCAGCCGCGAGCGCGGGCGTCCCCCCGCCGAAATACAGGCTGGTTACTTTTTTTCGCTCCGTATGCCGACTGCCTGCAATGTGTATTTCTTGAATCAAAGAATCTATGTATCTGTCACACAATTCGGCGGAATACCGCACTTTGCAATAAGGGCAAAAGTTGCAGATGCTTTTGCAGAAAGGGATATGAACATATAACCCAAGGTTTTCACATTCTGCAAACGGCAACGTTTGATCATATTCATTCTTGAATGTAAACGGCTTCGTTGTTCTTGTTAGCCACATTCTTGTTAAATCGGTAATGAAACTCATGCTGCCTCCTAAATGTACTTCAAGTATGTGTGAAGCATCTCAAAGATTATTTTGGGTTTGCCTCTGAACAAAAGAGTGTATTCGGCAACAAAGAAGTATCCGCACTGATCGCAGAGACCGGGAACATCTATGCAGCGACCGCAAACAGATAACTTTCCGTTTTCCATGACAACGCACTGACGGCAAGGTGTAGGGAATCGGTTTTCGATGAGATACGGAAACGCGCTTTTAAGGTTGAAAACAGGCGCGCCTTCTTTCATCATTTGCGTTATCGTATCACAACACTTCGCTTTTTCTTCTCTGCTTAAAGCCAACTCCTTTGTGTCTGGATACGGTGTATGGAAATTGAACGATACGGCGCGAACGTTTTCGGTGTCGCGGGCAGTCAAGCATACGTCCCGCACATAGTCCTTGTTGATTTGATTTATAGCCATGTATAAGCATATATTGTCTGCGGTAGCATTGCCGATGTTCTTCATAATGGTATCGTATGTATCTCCGCGAACTTCATTATGACGTTGCCTGTCTCCATCTAAGCTCAAAAGGATCAGATCCGCTTCCGGAAGATCAATGGGGAACGTTCCGTTCGTAACCACGTTGACGATGAGAAAACCCATGCGCTTTGCTTCTATGACCAAATCTCTGAGAGTGCGTTCGCCGTCTTTCCAAAGAAATGTTTCACCGCCACAGAAGAACAAAATTCGAACTCCCATGTCATACAGCTGCCGCATTTCTTGTCGGATCTGTTCATACGGATGGACGGTTGCCGTGATATTGTTGACGGAACAGTGCTTGCAATGCAGATTGCATTTATCTGTTACGATTACGGTTCCGAGGATCGGCGATTTCTTTCTGAACAGGATAGTCTTTACGCCGAAAGCCGCAAAGTACAAAAAAGATGATAGCTTCATAATTCATATCCGTGCCTTAAAACAGTTTTTTAGAATTATTGTCTTACGGGCGCCTGTCTGATAACAGTCTGCTTTTTGCTATAATTGTGTTGTTTGAAAGGCGGCTATTCTGCGTTAGTCAGTCTGACGACTTTGAACGCTCCGCCGGTATTCACAAAGAGGATACGGAATACTCCGACTTTCGGACTTCTTATACCGTAATATGTGAACACCGTGTCGTATTTTGCTTTGCAGGAAAAGGCTCTGTCGCCGTAGCTTATAAAATCGTACAGTTCAAGTTCGTTGTATATAACTTTATAAGCGTTGTTCCAGTAAACTCCGTAGTAACTCTGTCTTATGACCGTATCCGCTTCGCTTCCGTAAGCGGTGTACGAAAGAACTCTTTCGTGATTTTCCTGTAAATTGTCGCGGCCGTCCGCAGTGTATTTGATATACGAACGGACAAACTCCTCAGCAAGAGAAGCGTATTCGTTTTCTCTGTTTTCGTCGACCTCAAGCTCGTAATAAGGCGTTTCCTCGCCGTCGTCGACAAGTTCAAGTTCGCGTCCCGAAGCGTCGACCGCTTTGACCTCGGGCTCGAAAAAGAACCCCTTGATCTCATATCTTACCATATTCGGATACTCGATCCCGTATTGATCCATCCCGTCGAGGAAGGTGTAAGGAAGTCCGGTCTCTACGATGTATTTTTCATCCGCGGGAACGCCGTTGACAAGAAGAGTGTATTTATCGCAAACAACGGCGGAGATCGATTTTGTAAGAGCGCTTTCGCTCCCGGCGTAGTAGTCGTAGCCGTCGATATCGACGAGTTCTTCGTTTCCGTCTTCACCGAATACCTTTATTTCGGGTACGTCAAACAACCCGTCGACAGTATAACGTATCCTGTACGGAATTCCTTCCATTCCCTGTTCAAATTCACTGATATTGGGATAATCGACACGGTTTTCCGTGACTCGGTCTTTCCCCAGCGTTTTTCCGTTGAGCGTGACCGACCACTCCGGCGGGACCGTGACCGTAACTCTGACGTCGTTCGCGAGAGAGTCGTCGAACGACAGTTTTACGGTATCCACCTTCCATTTTTTTACTCCGAACGAGTCAGACTCGTCAGATCTGAGCCTCAGTTCGGCAAACTCTCCTCCCTTAAAACGAAGAGTATAAACCGGAGTCTCATCGGTATATTCTTTTATGTTTTTGTGACAACTCAGTGTTTCCGAGTCCACATCCGAAAAACCGAGTTTTTCTATTACGTTTTCTTTATCCTCGAACTCCCCGACCTTTTGATCGAATTTTTCGCTCAATAGCGAATGCCAGTATTCTTTGTCGGCTTCTTCAAAGAACTTATCAAGCACTTTTTGAGGCAGGTTTGCTTCATACACTTTCAAGTAACGTGAAAACACGAAAAGCGCGGCGACAACAATAACCAGCAGGACGAGAGAATAAACGATGAGAAAAGTACGAAACCGGGATCTTTTGAAAAATGATCTGATCTTTCCCATATCACTTCACCAAAAACGCCGTGGCAAGGATACGTTCGCCGAAAAGGTATGCCGATGAGTTGACGGTCTCTCCGTTATAAACCATAAGAGTCGAGGATCCTCCGTCAAGATTAGCCGCGTTAACGGCGCCGTAAGAAAGCATTATGTCGATAAGGTCGTCATAAGTCACTCCGAGACTCGATATGGAACGCCCGTCTAT
Source organism: uncultured Ruminococcus sp. (assembly GCA_902785485.1). Classification (GTDB taxonomy): domain Bacteria; phylum Bacillota; class Clostridia; order Oscillospirales; family CAG-272; genus RUG13077. The sequence goes on from CACZZA010000068.1 coordinate 6,289, forward strand.
CACGAGAAGAAGCACCGTCCCGTCAGAAGTCTGCCCTATTGCCGTACGCGGGTTGACCCCGCCTCCGAGCTTGTATTTTTCGTTCATCGGTCGTCCGTTGACAATAAGGGCGGGTCCGAACGAACAGGCGTCGCGCATACCGAGATCGAGCGCGTTTTGAGCGGACATCCAGCCTACGCGCAGAACGTTGTTTTTATCAAATCCGATGACTGTACTCGTCGTAGACGGCTGCCCCCACATAAGTTCCCCGTCTTTTATAACTATTCCGTCGGGAATACCGCCGGTCCCGGATCCGTTTACGTCGTAAAAACCTCCGGCGTTGATCCCTCCGACAGCTCCGTGCTTTTTACACATTTCGCGGAGTACAAGACCGTATTTATCAGAACCGTACGCGTCCGGAGTTCCCAAAATCACTCTTGAGGGATCGCGAACGATCATCAGCGTTCCTTTATAGGTATTTCCTTTGACCTCGACGACTTCGAGGTCCTTTTTTTCTTCCGGAGCCGCGGAGCTTTGTCCCGTCTCATCCGACGTATCGACGGAAGTATCTTTAACAGGACGGTCGTGAGTAACGTAACTGCCCGAATGTTCGATCCGGATCAGCGAAGTGTCTACCTCGTAGTCTTCGACGTCCGAACGCGCGATTATCTCGTTTACTTCGTCGTCCGAAAGAAAAATATGCGCCAAAAAGCCTGCTGCGCTCGTCTCCTTGACGGTCTGCACAAACAGGCTTTTAGCCTCGGAAGACGGTCCTTTGACGAGGACGGCTATTCCGCCGAGGAGAAAAATCAAAACGAAAGCAAGAGTTATCAAAAAGACGTAGAGCGCCCGAAGGAGATATTTACCCGTTTTTTTCAGTTTTGTCTTTATCATTCTTGAATACCCATTTTTTCTGGATAAAATAACTTGCAAAGAAAATAGTGACGTCGATCAACGCCTTTATGACCGATTTCAGAGCAACGTTATCTATCGATAAAAGATCTACTATAAAAGTAACCGCAAACGCCGAGATCAGCATTTGAGGAATCGCGAGAGCATAATAGCGGATCATCGTCTTGACGAATTTTCCGTCGCTGTTGAACACGACCTTCTTATTGATAAAGAAATTGAAGAGAGACGATACGACCCTTGCGATCACCGCACTGAGGAACGTATTGATACCGAGAGCGGTGAAAACCGTGAAAAGAGTAATGTCGATAAGATAGCTCGACAAAGAGGATGCAAGATATTTCAGTATGTGTTTATAGATCCTGAGACTGTCGCGGATGGGATGAAAATGCGAAGACGAGTTTTCGTCGAGATAAACCGTTTCGATGGGGACTTCGCCGAACGGTATGTGTTTTCTTCCGCAGTCGAGGAGCATATTCGTCTCGTATTCGTATCTGTCCCCTTCGCTCCTTAAAAAAATGTCAAGATACTTGGCGGGGATCGCGCGGAGTCCGGTCTGGGTGTCGCTTACGCGAAGTCCGCACGCAGTATGGAACATAAAAGAGGTGAAACGGTTGCCGAACCTGCTCCTTGCGGGAACGTTGGAAAGCGAAAAATCCCGCGCTCCGAGCGTAAGCTCCTCCGTTTGTATCATGTGTTCAGCCACTTTTTTTATATCTTCGGGAAGATGCTGTCCGTCTCCGTCTACCGTGATGACGCCTGCTCCGCCGCGGTTTGCAAGATACCACTCGAAAGCGGTCTTCATCGCCCTTCCCTTGCCTTTATTGACTTCGTGAGTAAGAAGCACACATTCCGGGTGGCGTTCTTTGGCAAGGTCAAAGTATTTTATACAGTCTTCACTGCTGCCGTCGTTGACGAGTATAACGTCGGTAAAACCGATATTGAAGACTCCGTCGACGACCGCAACGAATTTTTCATCCGGGTTGAGCGACGGTATTATGACCGTCACGTCCTTAAAATCAAACATAATATCTCCGTTTTATGAAGCCGATTTGGCTTTATAGCTTTCCGGAAGAAATTCCGGCGAGATCGTATCGCTGACGTATTTACGCAAAGTCGAGAGGCTCGTCCTTCTTCCGTAAGCGATGATGCCGTGATTTGCCGCCTGCTCAGCCGTATATTCTTCGAGCAGATAGATACGGTTGTTGTAGAACGTCCTGTCGAAATCGTAGACCGTGGGAATGAATTCGACGTTTTCAAGCGAGACGTCTCCGCCGGTCAGAACTATGTCGAAGCTGATCATGCCTCCGACCATATTGTAATCGTAAGCCTGCTCAGCCATATAATTGCCGAGTGAATAAACACAGAGCATCTTATTGCCGTTTTTGCCTTCCACCCACTCTACGGGCTGGATGACGTGCGGATGGTGTCCTATGACCGCGTCTACTCCGAGGTCGGCAAACCTTTGCGCGTACTCACGTTGATACGAAGTCGGTTTGAACTGTCCCTCTTCGCCCCAATGTACCGAAACCATGACCATATCGCCGACTTTCTTGGCGGCTTCGACCTGCTTTTCTATATCCGCTTCAAAAAGATACGGTATATATACGTTGGAACCTTTTGCGGCGGTCAATCCGTTAGTACCGTAAGTGTACGAAAGAAGCGCGATTTTTATACCCTGCTCCTCATACACGCGAATATCGTTGTAATCGTCTTCGGTATAATATCCTCCGATCGAGGTAACGTCAAGCGTTCTCCAGAAATCTATGGTTTTTTCGAGTCCTTTACCGCCCTTGTCAAGCATATGGTTGTTTGCCATCCCAACGATGTCAAATCCCATTTCGACAAGATCGTATCCCATGTCCTGCGGTCCGTTGAATGTGGGGTAATACGTAAATTCATACCCCTCTCCGCACATCAGCGTTTCCTGGTTGATAAAAGAAACGTCAGCTTCTTTTATTATATCCGCGACGTTTTCGTAGATCGGCTTGAAATTGTAATCCCGCCCGCCTTCGACCGCGTTTCGTTTGGCGTCGCGGACCGTTCCGAAATAAATGATATTGTCTCCGCACCCGAGGAACGAGATCTGCGAGCTGGAAAACTCCACCTTGCCGAGCGGTTCGGAATGCCTGTCCGGAACTGACGGAGTATGAGATACGGTCCCGATCTCAAAATTCGCGTTTCCGCACGAAGAGAGCGCGGAAAGCAGAAATAATAGCAAAAGTATGACCGACGTCTTTTTCATTTCTTCTCCTTAAGGGTCTTTTTGTAAAACGTTTTTATTTAAGATAGAACGGAAGAAACTCGGACGAGACCGTGTTGCTTACATAGCCTTTGAGAGTATCGAGCGTAAACGCCCCCTGAAGCTGTGCGCCGTGCTGTTTTGCGAGAGCCTCGGAATAGTCCTTGAACATATAGACTTTTATATTGCTTCTCGTGGGAAGTCCCTGTCTGTCAAGCCTGTTCTGATCCGCCGTATAGTGGCAAACCGTAGCTTCCATAACGGGATTGGCTATATACGGTTTGTTTTCGCCCTCTTTGACGATATCGAACGTCATCATACCGCCTACCATATTGTAAGAGTTCAGCAGCGTTGAAATAAGATTTCCGAGTGAATAGATGCACAGAGTTTGATTTCC
>CACZZA010000069.1 GCA_902785485.1 uncultured Ruminococcus sp.
AGTCAATGGAGACGTGCTTGACCTTCCCGTTCTCCGTTCCGTAAACGACAGGATAGATCCCGTGTTCCTTTGACGCGGGCGTAACGATCGCGGTTATATCCGCGCCGGAAGAAATGTGCGTTTCTATCGCTTCTTTATAATCAATATTACAGAGGTTGGAGCTGTCAGACATAACGACGTATTCGCCGTCGTTCTCCTCCATGAACTGGAGAGCGTTATAAAGCGCCTCAAGTTTGCCTTTGTAAACTCCGGTGTTTCCGCCCGCAAACGGAGGAAGAAGTACGAGTCCCTCGTTTTTGCGGACGAGGTCCCATTCCTGACAGGATCCGAGGTGATCCATAAGCGAGCGGTAGTTGTACTTTGTTATTACGCCGATCTGATAAATGCCGGAATTTGACATATTCGAGAGAACGAAGTCGATAAATCTGTACCTTCCGCCGAACGGAAGAGAAGCCACCGTCCTGCGGGACGTCAATTCGCCGAAATGATCGTCGTAAATATTGGAGAATACTATTCCGAGTGCTTTCATGATCCCCGCCTCCTCACAGTGCTTTGTCCGGCAGCAGAGTCGTGCCGTTTTTGAGTGTTCTCTCATTTCCGACAACGGCTATTCCCCAGTCGTCGGAATGATAGACCTCGGGTTGTTCCCCGATCTTGCTGTAATCGCCTATGACGCATTTTTCGCCGATGATCGCATACTTTACGACGCTGCCCTTTTTTATAACGGTGTTAGACATAATAAAGCAGTTGCGTATCTCGACTCCTTCTTCGATAACGACTCCTCCGGAAATAACGGAATCCGAAACGTTACCGTAAACGGAACAGCCTTCCGCGATGAAAGAATTCTCGATCTTAGCCCTCGAAGATACGTACGTACAAGGCATAGCGTAGTTCCTTGCGTAGATCTTGCCTCCTCGCCTCAGGTCGAGTACAGGTTTTTCTCCGAGAGTGTCCATATTCGCTTCCCAAAGACTTCCTATCGTTCCTACGTCTTTCCAATACCCTTCAAACGAGTATGCGTGGAGCGATTTACCGTCGTCAAGCAGCTTCGGTATGATGTTTTTTCCGAAATCGTTCGATGAGGCGGGATCTTTCTCGTCCGCGATAAGATAGTCGCGCAAAACGCTCCAGTTGAAAATGTAAATACCCATCGACGCGAGCGTGGATCTCGGATGCTTCGGCTTTTCTTCAAACTCGACGATACGTTTATCGGAGTCGCAGTTCATGATACCGAAACGGGACGCCTCTTCGATCGGAACGTCAAATACGGCGATAGTGACGTCGGATCCGAGCGCTTTATGCTGTTCGAGCATCTTGGAGTAATCCATCGTATAGATATGGTCGCCGGAGAGGATCAAAACGTATTCCGGGTCGTAAATGTCGATGAAATTGATATTTTGATAGACCGCGTTCGCCGTACCTTTGTACCATTCGGAAGACTTGCTCTTCGCGTACGGCGGAAGTATGTGGACTCCGCCGAAATTGCGGTTAAGTCCCCAGCTCTGACCGTTGCCTATGTAAGCGTTGAGTTCAAGCGGCTGATACTGGGTCAGGATACCGACGGTATCAATTCCTGAGTTTACGCAGTTCGAGAGAGGAAAGTCGATGATCCTGTATTTCCCGCCGAACTCGACGGCGGGTTTGGCGGTCTTTTCGGTCAGTACGGTGAGTCTGCTTCCCTGACCGCCCGCAAGAAGCATTGCGATACATTCTTTTCTTTTCAGCACCATGATACATTCTCCTTATTGGATCGATTTATAATACGAGGCTGATAAAGGAGGCAGTATGAAACTCCCCCTCGAAGGATAACCGTGCATAGGTACGTGTTCGGATACAACGGGGCGCAGACGTATTCCCGCTCCGCCGTATTTCTTTCTGTCGGAAGTGAAGACAATTCTCCACGCGGTGTCTTCCGGCAGACCTATTTTATAGCCATATCGGACTATCGGGCAGAAATTGAATATGCAAAGGAGCATTTCTCCGGCGGAATTTTCCCTGAGAAAAGCCAGGATGCTCTGATCGCGGTCGTCAGCCGAGATCCAACGAAGCCCTTCGCTCGAGAAATCGACTTCCCACAGGCAAGACTCTTTGAGGTAAAGGCGGTTGAGATCGCGAATATAGTTCCTGAACTCTGCGTGCGCCGGATAATCGAGCAGCATCCAGTCAAGACCTTTTCTGTGATCCCATTCGATGAACTGCGCGAACTCGTTTCCCATAAAGGAGAGCTTTTTCCCGGGATGTGCGAACATAAATCCCGCAAGAAGCCTGAGTTCGTCAAACTTTCCTTCGTAATCTCCGGGCATTTTCTCGATAAGCGACTTTTTGCCGTGTACGACTTCGTCGTGTGAAAACGGGAGGATAAAGTTTTCGGAATACGCGTAAGAAAAGCCGAAAGTCAACGTATTGTGGATGCCTTTACGGTACAGCGGGTCTGTCTGCATATAACGGAGCGTGTCGTTCATCCATCCCATGTTCCACTTGAAATTGAAACCGAGTCCTCCGACGAACGCCGGTCTCGTGACCATCGGGAACGCCGTTGATTCCTCCGCTATCATCATAACGGACGGATCGAACGCAAAAGCTTTTTGATTAAGAATACGCAAAAAGTCGATCGCGTCAAGGTTTTCGTTAGTTCCGTTTTTGTTTGGGACGAATTCTTTGCGTCCGTAATCAAGATAAAGCATCGACGCGACGGCGTCAACGCGTATCCCGTCGAAATGATACTCTCTCAGCCAGAACAGAGCGGAAGATATGAGGAAAGACCGTACCTCCGGTTTTGCGTAATCAAAAATGCGGGTATTCCATTCCGGATGCTCGTTCATTTTCGGGTCTGAGACCTCGTAACAGGCTTGACCGTCGAATTCATAGAGCGCTTCTTCATCTTTCGGAAAATGCGCCGGGATCCAATCGAGAATGACTCCGATGTTCTTCTTGTGACAGAGGTCGACAAAGTACATAAAATCCTCTGGACTTCCGTATCGGGAACACGGAGCGAAATATCCCGTCACCTGATACCCCCACGAAGGCTCGTACGGAAATTCGGTAACAGGCATCAGTTCGATATGAGTATAACCCATACGTTTGACGTATTCGGTCAAATTTTCCGCAAGCTCCCTTATCGGGATAATTCCGCCGTTCTCATCACGTTTCCAGGAACCGAGGTGGACCTCATAAATATTGACCGGAGAGTGAAGGATGTTTTTTCGCGTTTTGGAGAATCTGTATGCGGAGTCGTTCCATTCAAAGTCAGGAAGCGCGGAAACGACGCTTGATTTATCCGGCGCGGGAGCATATACGAACGCGTAAGGATCGTTCTTGTATATTTTACGTCCGTCTTCGGTAACGATATAGTACTTGTATCTCTGACCTTCTCTCGCAAATCCGGAACGAACTTCCCACACTCCGTGAGGACCTTTGCTCATCTTCAATTCGGAAACATTCCAAAAATTGAAGTCTCCGGTAAGATAAACCTCTCTCGCGTTAGGAGCCCATACCCTGAAAACAAAACCTTTTTCGCACCTTGTAACGCCTAAAAACTCGTATGCGCGGTCGCAGTTTCCGTTATGGAACTCGTACTCGGTCAGACTGACGTTCAAATCGCCGCTCCCTTCGCGAAAGTATTCTTCTTATTATTATACTACAATCGTAACGGATTTTCCATAGTTTTCTAAAAAAATTATATATATTTTTTAATTAAATGTAAAAACTTGACATCCCGGTCAGTGAATGCTAAAATTAGAAAAGCAAAAAATACAAAAAGGTGATAGACTATATGAAACGCAAAAGCGGCGTGTTACTGCCTGTTTTCTCTCTTCCTTCGCGCTACGGCGCCGGCAATTTCGGTCCCGGAGCTTATTATTTTGTCGACTTTCTTTCGGACTCGGGATTTACCGTATGGCAGATCCTTCCGCTTTGTCCGACGGACGAATTCCACTCTCCTTATATGTCGTGCGCCTCGTTCGCCGGAAATACGGACTTTATTTCTCTCGAATTACTTACAAAAGACGGACTGCTCACCGAAGAAGAATGTGAACCATTCCTGCAAACGAACCCGTACTCCTGCGAATGGCCCTTGCTCGGCGAAAAGAGAAAGACCCTGCTCCGCAAAGCATACGAAAGATCGGATAAAAAAGAGGCCGAGCGCTTCTTTTCAGACTCTCCGGAGATCGTCAAAGCGGCGCGTTTTCTCGCTTTAAGACGTAAAAACTGCCTGCGTCCTTTCACTGAATGGACCGACTCCGTGCCAAACGCCGAGGAATTCGGATTCGAGCTGTTTTTACAGTATTTGTTTTACAAACAGTGGGAAAAACTCAAAGCATACGCAAATTCAAAGGGGATAGAGATCTGGGGCGATCTTCCGTTCTACGTTTCGCCCGACTCGTCCGACGTATATAACAACAAAGGCTCTTTCAAACTGAAAAAAGACGGCTCCCCTGCGTTCGTAGCCGGAGTCCCGCCGGACTATTTTGCAAAAGACGGTCAGTTTTGGGGCAACCCCGTTTACGATTGGAAAAAAGTCGAAGAAGAAGGATATGCGTTTATCAAGCAAAGGATCAAACACGCGCTCTCGCTCTACGACGGAGTAAGGCTCGATCACTTCCGCGCTTTTTCTGAGTATTGGGAGATCCCGTCTTCGTTCGATTCCGCGAGATACGGAAGCTGGATAGAGGGTCCGGGGCGGAAATGCATAGACGTCATCAAGGAATGCGCCGGAGACAGGGAGATCATAGCGGAAAACCTCGGTATAATCGACAAAAAGACCGACGAACTGCTCGAATACTCCGGTTTTCCGGGAATGGCGGTATTCCAGTTCGGCTTTGACGGAAAGAACGAAAACTGCCACCTTCCGCATAACTATAAAGAAAACACCGTCGCGTACACGGGCACTCACGACAACAACACCCTGCTCGGATTTATGTGGGAGATAGACGAAAACACCCGCAAAAACGTACTCGATTACGTAGGCTTCAAGTCGTACGACTGGGGACAGAGCTACGAGAGCATCATACGCGTACTGATGATGTCAAAAGCCGCAACGGTGATCTTTCCTATCCAGGATCTGCTCGGATTCGGAGGCGACACCCGCTTCAACACTCCCGGTCAGGCAAAGGGCAACTGGAGTTTCCGTGTTACGCTTGAAAATCTGAACTCCATCGACAGAAAAAAATGGCGTAAGATGAATTCGACTTATTCAAGATTATAAAAGGACAGCCTCTCGGGTAACGGGAGGCTGTTTTCATATTCATTTTGAAGCGTCGAGGTATTTCAGCTGTTCTTCGGTCAGAATATCGACCTCCGTACCGAGAGAACGCAGTTTGAGGTCGGCGACCTGCCTGTCGATCTCGCGCGGGACCTCGTATAGCTTATGCTCGAATTTCCCCTTGTTTTTCACGAGGTATTCAAGACATTTCGCCTGCAGAGAGAAGCTCATATCCATTATCTCCGCCGGGTGTCCGTTACCCGCGGCGAGGTTGACGAGCCTGCCTTCGGCGAGCAGATTGAGGATCCTTCCGTCGCTCATCTTATACCCGACGATATTGGGTTTGCGCTCGAACGACTCGACGGCGAGTTTTTCAAGTCCGCGGCGGTCGATCTCGCAGTCGAAATGACCGGAATTCGCGAGCAGAGCGCCGTCCTTCATTTTTTTGAAATGACGTTCGACTATGACGTCCTTGCACCCGGTCGCCGTGATGAACAGATCCCCGAGAGGCGCGGCGTCATCCATCTTCATAACTCTGAACCCGTCCATGACGGCTTCGATCGCCTTGACGGGATCGACCTCCGTGATTATCGGAACGGCGCCCATTCCTTTGGCGCGCATCGCGATCCCGCGTCCGCACCAGCCGTATCCCGCGATAACGACTGTCTTTCCGGCAATTATCAGGTTGGTACTGTTCATTATCCCGTCGAGCGTCGACTGACCCGTACCGTAGCGGTTGTCGAACAGATGCTTGCAGTCGGCGTCGTTTATGTCTATCATTGTATAATGAAGTTGTCCGTGACGTTCCCGGGATTTCAGTCTGTGGATGCCCGTAGTCGTCTCCTCGCAGCCGCCGATCAGGTTTTTGCCGTATTCCCCGCACTCGCCCTCGAGCAGGTTTATAAGGTCGCCGCCGTCGTCGATGATGACGTCGGGGCAACAGGAAAGCGTAGTTTTGAGGTGGCGTTTGTACGTCTCGTCGTCGACTCCCCTCCACGCGTTGACCTCGAAGCCTTCCGCGACGAGCGCGGCGGCGACGTCGTCCTGCGTCGAAAGAGGATTGCACCCGGTCGCGAACACCCTGGCGCCTCCCGCTTTAAGCGTCTCGGCAAGGTACGCGGTCTTCGCCTCGAGATGGATGGACATCGCAATAGTCTTCCCCTCGAACGGACGTTCTTTTTCAAATCCTTTACGGATCTCGTTCAACACCGGCATATAGCTTTTTACCCACGCGATCTTGTCGCGTCCCGTGTTTTGCAGGTTTATATCTTTGATCTCGCTCATAATTCCGCTCCCGTATGATATTTATCGATTTGATTTTATCACAACGGATACGATTAGTCAATCTACAACACAAAAAAACAAAAATTCGGTAAAACTCTATTTATAAGGTAAAATTTTCAAAAAATATGAAAAAAACATTGATAAACACAGACTTATGTGATATAATATCCAGGATAAACAAAAAGAAAGACTAACAATTATAAGGAGTCAAAACTAAAATGTACAACAAGAAAAGTATCGAAGACATCGACGTAAAAGGCAAAAAAGTATTAGTCAGATGCGACTTCAACGTTCCGCTCTCCGACGGAGTCATCACGGATGACAAGAGGATCCGCGAGAGCCTGCCCACCATCAAATATCTGCTCGACCATTCCGCAAAGGTGATCCTTTGCTCGCACCTCGGACGTCCGAAGGGCGAATTCAACATGAAATATTCCCTGGCGCCCGTCGCAAAGCGTCTTTCCGAGCTTCTCGGCAAAGAAGTCGTCCTGTCCAAGGACGTAGTCGGCGAGGATTCCGTCGCTAAGGCAGCCGCCCTCAAGGAAGGCGAAGTCCTGCTTATCGAAAACGTCAGATGCCACGCGGAAGAAGAAAAGAACGATCCCGAGTTCTCGAAGAAGCTCGCGTCGCTCGCAGAGATCTACGTCAACGACGCGTTCGGCACCGCTCACAGAGCGCACGCCTCCACCGCCGGAGTCGCGGACTACCTCCCCGCCGTTTGCGGATACCTCATTCAGAAAGAGATCGGCGTTATGGGCGAAGCCCTCAGCGATCCCAAGAGACCGTTCGTAGCGATCCTCGGCGGAGCTAAAGTCTCCGACAAGATCGGCGTCATCGAAAATCTTATAAACAAAGTAGACACCCTCATCATCGGCGGCGCTATGGCGTACACCTTCAACAAGGCGCTCGGACACAAGATCGCTAACTCGAGATACGAAGAAGATAAACTCGACCTCGCTAAAGAACTTATGGCGAAAGCGAAGGACAAGGGCGTCAAGTTCCTTCTCCCCGTTGACAACATCGCCGGCGACGCGTTCGACGAGAACTGCCACGCGGTCGAAGTCGACTCCGACGACCTTCCCGACGGATATATGGGTCTCGACATCGGACCCGCGACCGAAAAACTCTTCGCTGACGCGCTCAAGGGCGCGGGCACGGTCGTCTGGAACGGACCGATGGGCGTTTTCGAGTGGGAACGCTTCGCGCACGGCACGAAAGCGGTCGCAAAAGCGGTCGCCGAGAGCGGCGCTATCTCGATCATCGGCGGCGGTGACTCCGCGGCGGCGGTCGAACAGCTCGGCTACGCCGACAAGATGACTCACATCAGCACCGGCGGCGGCGCGTCCCTCGAATTTCTCGAAGGCCGCACTCTTCCCGGCATCGCCTGCCTGCTTGACAAATAATTAAGTAAAGGAAGTATCGCCATGAACAAGAAACTCAGAAAAGCGATAATCGCCGGCAACTGGAAAATGAACAACACTCCGGCGCAGACCAAAAAGACCATCAACGAGCTTAAACCCCTCGTTGAAAAGTGCAAAAAGTGCGAGATCGTGCTTTGCGTTCCCTTCGTTGACATCCAGAACGCCGTCAAAGCGGCGAAGGACACCAACATCAAGATCGGCGCGCAGAACGTACATTTCGCCGAAAAAGGAGCCTACACCGGAGAGATCTCGGCGCAGATGCTCCTCGAATGCGGAGTTGAATACGTCATCATCGGTCACAGCGAACGCCGTCAGTATTTCGGCGAGACCGACGAGACCGTCAACAAGAGAGTGCTCGCGGCGCTGAACGCGGGACTCAAGGTCATCCTCTGCGTCGGCGAAGTTCTCACCGAACGCGAGCAGGACGTCACCTCCGAGGTCGTTTCCCGTCAGACCAAGATCGCGCTCCTCGGCGTCGACAAGAAGATGCTGAAGAACGTCGTTATCGCTTACGAACCCGTCTGGGCGATAGGCACCGGAAAAGTCGCTACCGCGGATCAGGCTGACGAAGTGTGCGGCATAATCAGAAACGTACTCGCCGAGAAATACGGCGCAAAGGCGGCTGAAGGCACCACCATCCAGTACGGCGGCTCGATGAACGCGCAGAACTCCGCTGAGCTTCTCGCCAAAGTCAACGTCGACGGCGGACTCATCGGCGGCGCTTCCCTCAAACCCGCCGACTTCGCGCAGATCGTAAAGAACGCGCAGTAAATACGAAAGACAACGGGAAGGACCTTTTAAGGAAAGGTCCTTCCCGAACCCATCTCCAAACCTTTTACAAAACAGAAAAGCAGGCTGATTTGTTTCAGTCTGCTTTTTGATTATCCGGCTTTCTGTTACGCTTTGCCGAGGACGACGGTGGACTTGCCGGTCTTGACGTCGTATTCGGCAAAATAGCGTTTGAGCTTTGCAACGTCGAGAGCATCGACCTTTCCGTCGCAGTTCACGTCCGCGCCGTCGCCGACCGCGACGTTTCCGTTTGCAAGGTGTTTTTTCAGCCTTATGAGGTCGAGAGAGGTGACCTTATTATCTCCGGTCGCGTCGCCGAACCTGACTTCACCGACGGTCAGCACGCCGTCCGTCGAGCGGACGACGACCGTGTCGCCGTTTGAGTCGACGCATTCGCGCACCTTGAGAGATACGCTCTTATATCCCGTTGCGGAAGACGAAACTGAGACCGTAATATATGCGATAACGCCGTTTATTATGCTTCTGTTGTTTCTGTCAAAAACTATATTGGCGTCGCGCTCCATCGTTCCGAAAACCGCGCCGTTTTCGACTCCGATAAGCTCCGTTCCTTCGGGGAGAACGGGAGTCAGAACGAAAATATCGATCCCGCTGTTTCCGGTGATGCGTACCGGGAGTCTGACCGTTCCGCCCTGCTTCACGAGCGCGTCGTCGACGGTGATAACCGGGCAGGAGTCCGGATAAACGAGGGTTATTTCGCCTATCTCGCCCGTGATCTTACCTTCGATCCCGCTGAGAGAGGTCGCCTCGACCGCGAGCGTTTTGCCTACGTCGGAATAGGAGACGGTATAATTATCGTATATCGCGCCTTCGACGGCGTTTCCGTCGAGCGTCCACTTGTAAACGAGATCAAGTCCGCGCAGAGAGGGGTCCTCGGGTCTTACGGTCACTTTGGAGCCGACCTCCGGTCTGCCGGAAACGCTGAACGTTCCCGCGAGCGCGAGCTTGCCTGTCGTAACGGAAGTTCCCTCGCTCGGGAGGCTTGCGGCGACGTCCTCGGTCTCCTTTACTCTGCAATAGAACGTGTATCCGGTGAGCGGCTTGAGTCCGGTAAATACCGCGCCGTCCTGCCACGTCTCTTTATTAAGCGAATATTCGAG
>CACZZA010000070.1 GCA_902785485.1 uncultured Ruminococcus sp.
GGCGACGGGGGTAACGCGTTATTGTCGTAGGTGAAATTTGTGCAAACCGTTCGTTAAATTCTTGTTTATCTTTCTTTCCCTCTGAAAGGTTTAGAAAAGGGTGCGGGAAAAACCTTTCCTTAAAAGGTTTTTCCCGCGCTCCGTTCCTTCGCTAAATTCTTATTTATCTTCCTTATAGACGATGCCCCGGGACGGAAAGGATCCTATCCCGGGGGCGATTTGTTATTCGGTTTACAGTCGTGGACTTCAGTTGATCGTCGGGGACTTCAGAATGCCCGCCTGCTTGAACTGGTATTCGTACGTCCAGAGGGCGTCTTTCGAGCGCCAGGAGTCGGGGGACTGGTAGAAGTAGATGCCCTGCGTGTGGTGCAACTGCGCGAAGCCGTTCTGACGCGTGCCGTAGAGCTTGAGGTCTACTCTGTGCTTTCCGTTGTCTAACCCTTCCTTGACGAACAGGTAGGGCGAGAAGGTGATGAGTCCTTCCCTCTTTCCGTCGACGGATACTTCGATAAGCGCGCCGCGGTACTGCTCGGTGCGGATCGAGAGCTTTCCGGTTTCGTCGGCTTCCGCGTCGAAGGAGTAGGTCACGTTGCCGGTATAGAACGGCAGTCCCTGATGGGTGAAGTCGCCGAACGCGAGCTTACGGACCGGCGGGATGAGCGTTTTTATCGTGCCGTCGACTCTGACTCCGAAGTCGCCGAGGAGGTAGCACCATTCGAGCGAGGTGCGTTCGCCTATCGGGCAGATCAGTTCGAGCGTGTTGACGCCTTTGCGTACGTCGGGGAGGCGTACCGTCGTTATCGCCTCGTCGACGTACCAGCCGTCGACCTTGGACTCGACCTTTTCTCCGTTGAAGATGATCTCGGTCTTGTCCGCGTCCTCGAGCGCGAGGTGTACGCCGGAACATTCGATCTCGGACGGGATGTCCATCGAAAGATGTACTTTATGCTTCGGCTCGGTCGGCTTGACGCAGTACGGCTGAGTTATGTGCTTTTTGCGGAGCGGGATGCCTATCTCCTTACGGCAGACGTTGTCGAGCCGCAGGAATTCCTCGGTCCCGCGCCATTCGCCGCCGTCGAAGCAAAAGCGCGCCATATCGAGCAGGAGCGCGTTCGGCTCGGAAAGGGTAATATCGACTCTCTCGTCGATGCGCCGTCCGGTGTATCTCAGTACGACGTCCTTCTGTTCCGCCGCCTCCGAACGTCCGGGGGTCAGGCGCAGGAGCAGGCTGTCGTGCATGAACAGCTTTTTATGGAGAACGGTGTCGCCGTCCCTGTATTCCGCGCCGAGCTTCTTTATCTCGCCCGAGAGCGTGTCGTATAATTCGAGCGACCATTCGCCCTTGAAGCTGATCTTGAACGTGAGGTCGGGGTCTACGTCCTTGCATTTCGGATCGAACGCCGGGCAGAGGAAGAACCACTTAGCGTCGCCGTCGTCCCTTATCTGGCAGATCTTGTCCTCGGTACGCATACCGGGCGCGAGTCCCGCGAAGGCTTCGCCGCCCTCGTTCTTTTCGATGCGGACGTCAACGAAGCGCAGCTCCTCGACGGCGTCAAGCACCGACGAGCGGTCGAACGGGATGCGTACCGATGCGTCGTAGAGCTTTTTCGGACGGTCGGACGGGAGCGCGTCTTCGTAGAGAGGCGCGTCGCCGATGAATATGAGTTTGCCGCCTTGCGCCTTGAACGTTTCGAGCCTGTCGAGAGTGGTTTTGCGCAGAGTTTTACATCCGGGAACGATCACCGTATCGTATTTCGCGAGACCGACCTCCAACGGAGCGCCGCCCTTTTCGCAGAACGACGGCAGGAGCGCCTCGGAAATGAAGTCGAAGTTCTGCATACCGGTAATGAGGTATTCGGTGAGGAGCCGGTGCTGTTTTTCCATCGCGGTACGTACCGCCTCGGTCTGCGAGGAGGGTCCCCAGCAGAGCCAGTAGCTTTCGATCGGGTGGATGATCGCAAGGCGTATGTCTTCGCTGCCGCGGGTGAGCGCGGTATTGACGCGCGCGAAATGATCCTCGATGAGCGAATATTCCTTCCACCACGGTGACTGATAGCCGATGCAGGCGGGATAGTCGCGTTTAGCCTCGCCCTTCATACTCATCCAGGTCAGATGGGGTACGCGGAGCGTCACGCCGAGCGCCGCCTGCCAGTCGCCCTGGAGCTTGTGTCCGCGGAAGTCGAAGTCCCAGCCGGTGACTCCGTAAAGCTCGGAGAGGATGGCTTCGCTTCCCTGCTGGCGCTTGACCGAACGGCACTGGATGGCGGTGTTGAACTCGCGTCTGTTGCAGAGCAGGTCCATACCGGGCATCCGCTTGAACGCGCGGTAGCAGCGCATCGACTCGCCGACCGCCTTGGTCTGGCTCTGCAGGTTGTCTTCGAGCATAAGGTGTCCGCCGAGCGCGATATTATGCGCGTCGCACCAGTTGCCGAGCGTGTCGCAGTACGCCGACGCGAAAAGCTCGGAGATAAAGTCGTGATAATCGTATCTGACGCGGGAGACCTGCCCGTCGGGAAGCTCCCAGATCACTTCGGGGTATTTGTCAAGGAGCGAATAGCCTTTGCTCTTGCGGTATTTTTCGTCCATCCCGTCGGTCCACGGCATAAAGACGTCGGTCTTGCCCTCGGCGAACGGCAGGACTCCCTTGAACGCGAACTGCGGCTCGTCGGTGAAGATCGAAGGGATGTTCGTCCCGAAGTCCTTGCCGAAAAGCGAGTAGTATTTTTCGTGTGTGGTCTTGATGAACTCTTTGATAGCCTCGGGGTTGAGGGTGTCGACGTAGGGGTGGTCGTTGAACCACGGCGAATCGACGGCGGCTTCGGAATAGGCGTACCAGACGTCGCCTTTTGCGTCCACGACCTCGTTTTCTGCGATACGGCGGTAGGAAGAAAGACTCCCGTCGCGTCCGAGAGTGACGTCGTAAACGGCGAGCAGATGACCGTTTTCGGTGCGGGTGCGCGCGCGTCCGGTGTCGTTCTCGGGGAGCGGATATTTCGCCTTGCCGTAGGGAACGGGAGTGAACATCAGGTTCTTCATCGCGAACTCGGGATGCTCCGCCGTGACTTTACCGCCGCAGCTCCCCGACGGCCAGCGGTCCTCGTCGTAGAGGTACGCGAGCATACCGTCCGCCTTCGCCTTGTCGATGCAGAACTTGACGAATTCCATATATTCGTCGGTGAGGTACGGCGTCGCCATACCCGTGCGGACGTGCATGTGAAAGCCGCCCATGCCCATCGTTTTGAAGTTGTCTATCTGCTTTTCGAGCGTCTCTTTGTCGAGCTTGCAGTTCCACGCCCAGAACGGCGCGCCGCGGTATTCGCTCGTAGGTGATAAGAAAAGCTCCTTTGATAATGACTTTTCTTTTGATTTGGGGTAAAACATGATTCCCTCCGTAACAGAAAGTGTTTTCCTTACGGATATTATTTTATATTATTGCAAAATAACAAGCAAGACAAAAATAAAACATATTTATTTTTGCAAGAAAATGGACGGGTTTGAGTCACTTTTTGCAATATACGGGATAAGAAAAAAGGAGGATAAACAAGAATTTAGCGAACGGTTTGCACGAACATAGACTTTCGCCGATATGCGAAACCCCCGTCACCTGTAGGGGTCGACGCCCTCGACGACCCGGAATTATAAACGGTCGCCATATATGTAAACACTTTCGCCGAAAAACGTACCCCACCCGCGGTAGGGGAGGGGCTTGCTCCTCCCGAAAAAACGAACGGTAATAATCGAATTATGCCTTTCCGCACGGATAAACGGTAATAATACCGTCGTGTTTTTCTTTGCCTTTCGGATAAACGAACGCCTTAATAATCTCGGGTCGTCGAGGGCGTCGACCCCTACAGATTAAGAGGGAACGCTCGCCGTTTTAAGGTGGGGTCTGTGCCGATCTTTTGTAAGCGGGAGGAGCAAGCCCCTCCCCTACCGGTGCAGAGTGTTCGCTCGGCGGCGCGAGGCGGTGTTTTCAGCGGTCGTTCCTCCTCTAAATTCTTGTTTATCGCATAAAAAAAAGCTGCCGCAGTTGGATTTGCGGCAGCCTTCGCTTATTGTCGTCCCTTTATTCCTCGCTGAATTTCTTTTTCAGCGCGTTGACCTTCGTTTCTTCGGCTTTTTCCGGCTGATACCAGCCTTCGTTCTGCATCGCGGTATAGACGTTCTCCTGCATACGCAGGCTGTCGTTGAGCGAATTATTGAACACCTTTTTCACCTCGGGCGTCGACGCTTCTATCGTGCCGTGGAGATAAAGGTCGCAGGCTCCTTTTTCGAGCAGGAGCAGATTTTCCATAATATCCTTGTCTTCCATCGTTTTTTCCTCCGTTATTCTCCGAGCAGGTTATAAAGTCCGTTGAAGAGTTTGCCGTGCTCCTTCTGCATACTCTGGACGGTCTTTTTCAGTTCTTCCGATTGGATCTGTTCGCAGGCGGTCTGACACTGAGTCTGAAAATAAGTCTCGTGTCCGAGCGCGTCTTCGACGTAGAGCAGTTCTTTTGAGGTCATGATGTTCCCTCCTCCTTTGTTTGTACTGCCCTTATTTTGCGCAGAAAAAGTCCCGTTTATTCGCCGGGCGAAAAGAAAAACGCGCGTTTTCCCGTTTGAATGCGGAGCGACGCGCGTATTCTGTTTTTTTAGTTGCGGAAGCGCGGCTGATCTGCCGAGGTACGTACGGCGCCCTTCCGCGTTTATCGGATCATGTCGGCAGTGTTTCCGTCGGCAGCCACGCGGCGATCCCGCTCTTCCAGTCGCGTCCCGCGGACGCGTAATCGACGAGGCTGAATCGCTCCCCGTTCTTCTGCGTGAATCCGAGCCGGACGATACACGGAACTCCCGGGACGATCTCGTTTTTCTCTTTCTCGCCGTCAGACGAGAGATCGAACGGGGTATGAACGTCCTTTCCGGTACGCGAGTCAGCCGCGAGCGTGAGCGGACCTCTGGTCAGCGCGATATAACGGTCGTCGTCCGGCGAGTGAAATACTTCGACGGGTCTTGTGTACGAACAACCCCAATCGGTGACCGCCCTCTCGGTGTAAACGACGTCCTTATCCCATTTTTCGGGATAATGCTTTACAAGCGGCATCGGCAGCTCGTATTCTATCTTTTCGTCCTTACCGACCACGTCATAGACTGTATAATCGGCTTTCCCGCCCGCCCAGGCGGGACGGCGTATCTTAAGTGTGAAACGAACGGACCTTTCGGCGGTTATCCTGAAAACGACTCTTCCGCCCGCGGGATAGTCGGTGTCGATCCTGATAACGACCGGAACTCCGTCCGCTTTGAAACGGACGGTCCCGCGTTCGAAGAAATTTACCGTCAGAACGTCCCCTTCGAGAGTGACGGCGCTGCTGAGGAACACTCCGGCGCCCGCGGAGCTGATCGAGGCGCAGCACCCGTAATAGCTCCTGTCCCCGAGGATCTGTCCGCCTCCGACGAGTCTTCCCCGCCTTCCCGGGATCAAGGGGCTGTAACTGTCTGCGGGAAGGAACGTGCTGACGAGCGTTTCGTCGTTGAGCAGAGGACTTCTCGGATGCGCGACCTCTCTCCCGTACACGTTGAGCGCTCCGAGGTACGCGTTGTAGAAGGATCTTTCGATCTCGTCGGCATAGACCGCGTCCTTTGTAAGTTCGAGCAGTCTTGAACAGAATTTCATCCACGTCACCGTGACGCAGGTCTCCTGTGAAACTCCGCGGGTGAAAACCGTCTGACGGGTTTTCGTGTGGTCGAGAAGCTCGTCGGTGATCCCGCAGTTCCCGATGACCGAGATCTCGGTGTCCATCATCGCGCGGGCAAAATTCAGCACGGCGGTACGGTATTTTTCGATCCCGGTGACAAGGTAATATTCGAGCAGTCCCTCGAAGCAGGAGATCAGCTCGTAAGCCTTCGGGACACCGTACCGATACGGAGGAACGGCGTTTTCGTACGCCGCCTCAAAAATATCGATCCCGTCCGCTCCGCCGCTTTCGACGATATACGAAGCAAAATCGAGGTACTTCCGATCGGACGTCAGTCTGTAAAGGCGTACGATCGGCTCGAGGACCGAGGAAGAATTGATCCCGAGCCACGATTTCGTGGCGCGTGTGATCGGTATCTTGCCCTCTCCCTTTCCTATCCGTTCGAGGATCCGGTCCGCCGCGCGGCGCAGGAAAGCGATCACATCGCTTCTGAAGGACAGGTCCGCGCAGACGTCGAGATAGTACTCGCATCCGAGCATCACGTACTTTCTGCACCAGACGTCCCAGCCGGTGAACTCCGCGTTCTTTCCGTATGACGAGACTCTCCCGTCTTTTTCGGCGACGGAAAGCATATCTCTGACGGAATCCGTAAGGATCTTGTACAGCTCTTGGCTCCGTGTATATGAATATATCAACGCTCCCCCGCGCATCATCTTTCCCCAGAATTCGCCGCGCCAGCCTCTGTTCTTTCCGTCGAGCCTCACCCTGAACTGATCGACGAACTTCGCCCACGTTTCGGGAGAGGAAAGCTGTTCTTTTTCGAAAAATCTTGCCGCACGGTCCGAAAGACCTTCAAATTTGACCATTTTAATTCTCCTGTCCCTTTATAATAAGTCTGAAAAACGCGTTATTTGAGTTCGACGACGGTCACTCCGTAGTCTCCCTCGCCGTACTTGCCGGCGCGGAAGGATTTGACTCTCTTGTCGTGGCGGAGCTGCTGCCAGAGCGCGGCGCGCAGAGCGCCGGTGCCCTTGCCGTGGAGGAGCGTTACGGTATTGACCGAAAGCATCTTCGCTTCATCGAGGTATTTATCCGTCATGAACCACGCGTCGTCGCCGGTATTGCCGCGCAGGTCGAGAGTTGCGTTGAACTCGCGGCGCATCACGTTCGTCGCCGAGGCGTAGGAGCGTTTCTTTTTCTCCTCAATTTTATCCGCGCCCTCGTTGAGTATGAGGTTCGATACCTCGGTACGGAGCGTCATCGAGCCGGACGTCACTTCGAGCTTGCCGCGGGCGTCGGGTAGCTTCGTGACCTTGCCGAGCTTATTGAGGTTGACGATCAGCACTTCGTCGCCTATCTTCAATTTGCGCGGAAGGACGTAACCCTCGTTCGTACGGCGTTCCACGACGGGGTCGACCTCGTCGTCGGCGTTCCGCAGTCTCGCGCGGATGGCGTCGCGGGCGCTCTCGAGGCTCTTTTGCGAAAGCTCTCTGTCCTTCTTCCTGCGCTCCTTGTCGAGCGTTTCGAGGACGTAGTCGCTCGTGGCGCGGGCGCTCCCGAGGATACGGGCGGCGGTCTCACGCGCCTTTTTGAGTTCCTCCTCGGCTCTCGCCTCGCGGTCGGCGATACGCTTCTCGCTCTCCGCCTTATACGCCTCGAATTCGGCGCGGAGCCTTGCCGCCTCGCTCCGCTCCTTTTCCATTTCGAGTCTCGAGCGGTCGAGCTTGTCTATGACCGACTCGAACTCCTTGTTTTCGCTCGAAACGTAGCCGCGGGCGG
Organism: uncultured Ruminococcus sp.; assembly: GCA_902785485.1. Classification (GTDB taxonomy): domain Bacteria; phylum Bacillota; class Clostridia; order Oscillospirales; family CAG-272; genus RUG13077. The sequence continues at coordinate 7,455 of CACZZA010000070.1, forward strand.
CTTCTACGATCTCTCCTTTGAGTCCGAGCCTCTGCGAGATCTCGAACGCGTTGGATTTGCCCGGCGCGCCTATTATAAGTCTGTACGTAGGTTTCAAGGTCTCGACGTCGAACTCGCAGGAGCCGTTCGTGACCCCTTCGTTTTCGAGCGCGTAGGCTTTCAGCTCGGCGTAGTGTGTCGTCGCCGCGCAGAGCGCGCCTTTCTTTCTGACGTATTCAAGGATCGATATGGCGAGCGCCGCGCCCTCGACGGGGTCGGTGCCCGCTCCCAGCTCGTCGAACAGGACGAGGGTGTTTTCCCCGACCTTCGACGTGATGTCTATGATGTTGACCATGTGCGCGGAGAAGGTCGAGAGCGACTGCTCGATCGACTGCTCGTCGCCTATGTCCGCGAAAATATCGTCGAAAACGCACACTTTCGACTCGCCCGACGCCGGGATATGGAGTCCCGACTGAGCCATCAGCGCCAGAAGTCCCGTCGTTTTGAGCGTGACGGTCTTGCCGCCGGTGTTGGGTCCCGTGATGACGAGGGTGTCGTGAGCCTTTCCGAGCGAGAGCGAGATCGGAACGACCTTTTCTTTATCGAGCAGGGGGTGGCGCGCGTTTTTGAGCGAGTATTCCCCGTCGTCCGAGAGGACGGGTATATCGCCGTTCATATCGTACGACAGCTGCCCCTTCGCGAAAATGAACGCAAGCTCGGTGATATTCTCGTAATCGTGAGTGAGCGCGTCCGCGATATTCGAGACGTCGTTTGAGAACGCGGCGAGGACCTTTTCGATCTCGTTCTTTTCTTTGATCTCCAGCTCGCGAAGCTCGTTGTTCGCGTCGACGACGGGCATCGGCTCTATAAAGAGCGTCGAGCCGGACGACGAGGTGTCGTGGACGAGTCCGCGTATTTCGTTCCTGTACTCCTGCTTGACGGGGATGACGTAACGCCCGTTGCGGATCGTGATGATGTTCTCCTGAAGATATTTGGTGTAAACGGGACTGTTGATATACTTTTGTAAAGTATCCTTGACCCTCGCCGAGGCGGAGCGCATCTTGCGGCGCACGTCCGCGAGCGCGGGAGAGGCGTCGTCGGAGACCGCGTCCTCGGAGATAAACGCCGAGAGGATGCGGTTTTCGAGATTTTTATTGAAATAGAGCCTGTCGAAGATCGCGTTTATCGAGGCGTCGGGGATAAAGTCCTGCTTCGAATATTCGAGCAGAGACCTCGCCGCGCGCAGGATGTTGGCTATATCGAGCAGCTCGCGGATCGACAGTACGGCTCCCTTTACGGCGCGGTCGGCGGCATTGCGCACGTCCGCCGCTCCTCCGAACGGGGGAGTCCCTTTACGTTCTATATATTTTTTTGCCTCGGTCGTCTGACGGAGAGACGCTTCCACCCGCTCGCGCTTTGTTTCGGGGCGCAGAGAGAGCGCAAGCTCCTTCGCTCCCGCCGTTTTCGCGCACGCCGCGAGCATACCGAGGACCTTGTCGAATTCAAGTATTCGTACCGCTTTTTCAAATGCCATTTTTATTTCTCGCTTTTTCTGAACTGACCGTACATTTCAAGGGTCTTCGGCTTTTTGCCGAGTCTGTACAGCAGGTATTTTTCGCTTATTTCAAAGAAGCTCGCGCCCGAATCGCCCTTGAGCGAGAACGCGAACAGCCTTTCGAGGGGAGCGGACGCCGCGTAAAGCATCGCCGATCTGACCGAACCGTTGACCGCGCAGAGGACGCCCGACGAGTATTCGCCGTCGGACCGCTCTCCGGGAAGACCCACGCAGTCCGGACATATCAGAACTCCGTTCGACACGTCGAGGTATGCGTCGCCCTCCGGCTTCTTGCCGCAGCGCGAACACTTGCCTACGGACGGGAAAACGCCGAGGAGCGCGCATATACGCATTTCGTAGGCGGGTTTTACGATCTCTTCCCTTTCCGGGTGGGCGGTCAGCGTGTAGAGCGCCGTCAGGAGGAGCCTTTGGACGGCGGACTCGTCGCGGCCGGGATAAGTCACCTCCGACGCGAGGTCGAGGAAATACGACCCGAGAGAAAAGAGCGCGACGTCCGAGACGAGGTCGAAAAAGCCTTCGATCAGAGCGGCTTCCTTGAGGATATACATATCCCCCGCCTTTTTGTAAAGCACGAACTCCGAGTAGGCGAACAGCTTGCACGACGGCAGATTTCTGTTCTTCTGGCTCCGCGCGCCCTTTGCCGAGACCGTGATGCGTCCCTCTTCGGACGTCAGCACGGTGAGGAGCTTGTCGTA
>CACZZA010000071.1 GCA_902785485.1 uncultured Ruminococcus sp.
AAGTGCGCAAAGAAAGGGCAACGAGAAGGGGGTTAGGAGGCACTTCCGCCACATTCGCGCGGAAGCGCAACTCCTCCCCTCCTCGACCTCCCCACACCTAAACGGGGAGTCCTATCATTTATCTTGTTCCGTAGATATTATCTTGTTATTACGCTTGTAATTATCGTTCGCATCGCCATTTGGAACACTATCGCCCATTCAGAAATAATCGTTTCCATAACTGCCAAATGGCTCGGCTCCGTAGGTGAAGATAAACAAGAATTTATCGCACTAACGTTTCCCGTTACAAGCGACGTCCGCAGACTTCACCTTGAGGCATTTGCGCGGAAGCGCACCCGCCGCCGTCATCCTCGAGCAACGCGAAGGATCTCGGCGGGAGGATAATTAACGATAACCACAGACTTCACCTCGAGCCGGCGAGCGAACGCCTATGTCAATAGCTCACCCCTCTGGGGGAGCTGTCAGCGCAGCTGACTGAGAGGGCACGCGTGCAGTTGGTTACTATTCGTAAAACCCTCTCCGTCACGGCGGGACGGACGCCGCCGTGCCACCTCTCCCATGGTGAGAGGTAGCCGTTAGGGGGCGCTCGCTGCCTCGAGGTGAAGTCTGTGGCTCCCGTTTGTAAAAGCAGTAGTTTGTACGCTAAATTCTTGTTTGTTTTTTCCCTCTGAAAGGTTTAGAAAAGGGTGCGGGAAAAACCTTTCCTTAAAAGGTTTTTCCTGCGCTCCCGTTCCTCCGCTAAATTCTTGTTTATCGTCATATGTTTTTTCGCGACTTTCTCTTGCCGCAGACTTTATTAAATAAACAATTTTCCGGTTTCGCTTGCCAAAGCTCCCGTATCGTGGTAATATAGATATAATGAAATAAAATATATCCCGGATAAAGGAGACAAGATCCATGTTAGCCATCAAAAACGGAAGGATCTACACCGTTTCGGACGGTGTGATCGAAAACGGGACCGTACTGATCGACGGAGACAAGATCAAGGCGGTCGGCAGGAACGTCCGTATCCCGAAGGGAAGCGACGTCATCGACGCGACGGGAAAGTCCGTCATGCCGGGCATCATCGACGCGCACTGCCACATCTCGGTCTACCAGTCGCCGCGCCGCACGGGAGACTCCTACGACCTCAACGAATCGACGTCCCCGACCACTCCCCACATCCGTGCGATCGACGCGCTCAACCCCGAGGACTACGCGATAAAAATGGCGAGAAAGAGCGGATTTACCACGGTCTGCTCGCTCCCCGGCTCGACGAACATCTGCGGAGGTATGGGGGTCGTCTACAAGCTGAAAAAGGCGAAGACCGTGTTCGACATGGTCATTCCCGGGAAAGAGCCGATGAAGTTCGCGCTCGGAGAAAACCCGAGGAGCGTTTTCGGCAAACGCAACCAATATTTCAAGACCCGTATGGGGATCGCGGGACACTTCCGCGAATTTCTCGCCTACGCAAAGCAGTATTCCGACCTTAAACTCGAACACGAAAAAGACCCGTCACGTCAGGCTCCGTCGTTCGACTTTCAACTCGAGGCGATGGTCCCCGTGATGCGCGGGGAAATGACCTGCCGCATCCACTGCCACAGAGCCGACGACATCGTTACGGCGATCCGCGTCTCCGAGGAGTTCGGACTCAAATATGTGCTTGAACACGTTACGGAAGGCTACAAGATCGTCGATTTTCTCAAAGAGAAAGACCCCTACTGTGTCGTCGGACCCACGGCAACGCCTCCGACGAAGCAGGAGCTGCTCGACAAATCGCTCGAAAACGCCGCGATCCTTTCGGACGCGGGACTCCGCGTCTGCCTGACGTCGGACAGCAGTTACAGCGAATTCCTGCTCCCGAACGAGGTCGGCATCGCTATGGCGCACGGTCTTTCCGAGGAGGCGGCGTTCAAGGCGGTCACGGTAAATCCCGCGGGCGTGCTCGGTATTTCGGACAGAACGGGAACGCTCGAGGTCGGCAAGGACGCGGACCTCGCGATATTCTCGGGACATCCGTTTTCAAATCTCTCGCGCTGTGAAAAGACGGTCATTTCGGGCGTCGTTTACGACAACCTGAAGGACTGAGGGGAGGAAAAGAGCCATGTTAGCCATCAAAAACGCAAAGATATATACGGTAACGAACGGCGTTATCGAAAAGGGGACCGTACTTATAGACGGAGACAAGATCAAGGCGGTCGGTGAAAAGGTCAGGATCCCGAAGGGGAGCGACGTCATCGACGCGACGGGCAAGTGCGTGATGCCGGGAATGATCGACGCTCATACGCACGTTTCCGTTATGACGTCTCCGCTCGCTCAGACGGAGCTGACCGACCACAATGAATCGTCCGTCCCGGCGACGCCTTACGTACGCGCGCTCGACGCGATCTACCCCTACGACGCGGCGGTAAAGACCGCCAGAAGCGCGGGTCTGACCACCGTTTGCAGTCTGCCCGGCTCGATAAACGTGATAGGCGGTACGGGCGTCGTCATCAAGCTCAAACAGGCGGAGACCGCCGAAGAAATGGTCGTTCCGGCGCTCGAACAGATGAAGTTCGCGTTCGGCGAAAATCCGCGCAACAAGTATAACGAACGCAATATGACCCCGAAGACGAGAATGGGAGTCGCCTCTGTCCTGCGCGAAAACCTGTTCAACGCGAAGAAGTATTCCGATCAGCTCCTCAAACACGGTAAGGATCCTTCAAAACCGGCTCCCAAGCCCGATTTCAGACTCGAGTCGATGTTGAAGACCGTGCGCGGAGAGGCGGTATGCCGCATCCACTGCCACAGAGCCGACGACATCGCTTCAGCCGTTCGTATCGCAAAGGAGTTCGGTCTGCGCTACACTCTCGAACACGTGACCGAGGGGTATATGATGCTTGAGTTCCTCAAAAGGGAAGACCCCGTCTGCGTCGTCGGACCAATCACGACCGCCCCGAAAAAGACCGAGCTTGTTAATAAAAAGCTCGAGAATATCGCGATATTGGCGAACGCGGGGCTGCGCGTCTGCCTCTGCATGGATTGCAGCTATAACGAATATATGCTCCCGATAGAGGCGGGACTCGCGATGGCGTACGGACTCTCCGAGGAGGACGCCTTCAAGGCGGTCACGATCCGCCCCGCCGAGGTCCTCGGCATCGCCGACCGCGTAGGCTCTATCGAAGCCGGTAAGGATGCCGACCTCGCGATCTTCAACGGATTTCCGTTCGAGAACTTCTCCCGCTGTGAAAAAACCGTCATAGACGGGGTCGTGTACGACAATCTCTGACGGTGAGGAGGAATATATCTCCGGAAGGGGCGTAACGTCCCGTACCCCTCAAAAAAAGTTTTGCCGACTGTTCTTCGGAACAGTCGGCGTTTTGCTTTCGTTTTTATGCTTTTTTCCCGGGTTTGAGGCGGAAACGGAGTGAATAGATCTTTTTAGCCATGCGGTAGAGTTTGCCGTTTTCGTAGTAACCGAGGGCGCGCTCTTTTTGTTCGAGCTTTTCATTCTGCCCGGCGATCACGGTCGTGTTCTCGGCTATCACGCCGTCCTTTTCGGCAAGCGCCGAGGTAAGCTCGGCGATCTTTATGTCGCGTTCCGCCAAAGCGTCGTTTGTTTTCTTCAATTCCGCGGAGAGGTGTTCGCGATCTTCGACTATCAGGTCGTGTATCGCCTTGCGATCAAGGTCGATGCCGTCGTTCAGATATTTTTCGACGGTCGCGACAAAATCTCCGACCGGGTCTTCCGGCAGATAAAAAAGCTCCTGTTTCAGCTTGCGCTGTTTTGAAACGACCTCGTCCGAAAGAGCGGTCTTCAGCGCGTTTCGGATCTCGGAGGCGTTTTTCGCGTGCGGGAGTATGCCTTTGTTCACGAGCTTGTACTGAGGCGTGTCGAGTCCTCCGAGGCGGCGGTCGTTCAACGCGTCGGTGAACACGGCGACGGGGACCTCCGCGTAGACGGACTCGAATATGGCTCCCGAGTTGTCGGACAGCACCGCGTCTGCGACAGAGAGCAGGGAAGAGATCTCGGTCTTTTGATCGTAGCGTTCATCCGAGACCGAGGCGAGTTTGTTTACGCGCTCCTCCTCGGCGAAAAGAAAGCTCGTCCCGTGGTGGAATTTGGTGATGATATAAAACTCGTCTTTCAGCTCCGACAGCGCGTCGGCGACCGAGTCGAGCGAGCTTATATCGCCGTAAGTCGGCAGATACAGCAGTATCTTTTTGTCGGTCTGCGGGCGTTCGCGCTTTTCGTACGAGACGTATTTCAGCATCCCGACGGGTTCGATCACCGAATACGCGCTGAGGAAAGAAGCCTCGTAACGGCTGTATGTAAGCTGAGCGTCGTATATTATATTCGTTTCCACGCGGAAGACGGGGTCGGGCTTCGCGCAGACGGGCGAGTATCTGTATTTGATGCGGTAGTCGTGCGGGATCAGGGAATAATCCCACATCGGATACGGCTCGAGAAGGATCTTGTAAATTTCGTCGCGGTCGACCTCCCTGCGGACGGAGTACCCCATTCCGGCGAGTGACTCGGCGGTGTCGTCGAAAATATTGCGGAAGCCTTCCCAGTCATCGGCGCGTGGAACGAATATATCGACGGTGTGTCCTTTGCTTATCAGGGCGTCGATGCCGTTTTTCATACTGTAAAACTGTGAAAGGTTCTGGACGAGAAAGGCCACGTTTTTCATTGAGATAAACCTCGGATCGAGTGTATTTGTAAGCAGAAAACGCAGAACGGCGCGCGGACTTTAATGAATAAACGGCCGTTTCCAAAAGAAAAGACCGAATTCATTTATGTCCTTATATATAAATTATATTACAATAACGTTCCAAAGTCAAGAAAAATTAAACCTTTTAAGTTGAATAAAAAACCAAAAACCGTAATGACCTGCTCAACAGTTCGTTCACACGGCGTTACCGCGCTCGGTCAGGGCAGGGAGGAGAGTAAGAATGATATATGTTCGTTCAAACACCCGCAAGCGATCATCGGAAACCGAAGAGAGATCACGCAGTTTTGCCCGTTTTTCCTATAATATCATAAAAGTTCATGATCGTAAAGTGATGTTTGCGCCTATGGCGCAAGTGATGTTATGCCATACGGCATAGTGATGTTGCTCCCTTTGGTCGCAGTGAAGTGATGTGTTCCGCTCACGTGCCGAAGGCACACATCACGCACGAAGTGCGCATCACGTCCGAAGGACACATCACGGTCCGCGACAGCGGAACACATCGTTCCACCAACAAAAAAGCAGCCACAGGGCTGCTTTTTTGTTGGTGGAGATGAGGGGAGTCGAACCCCTGTCCGAAAATTCGTTCACTTGTCTTTCTCCGGGTGCATTCCGTCTATATTGTTTCCGGGAGGGGCGCGCCGGCGGACAGGCTCGCGCTCCCGTATCGTTTTAGTACATATACGCTACAAGCGAAAACTCACGTACACGTTCACCGCAAAATGACGTCCGGTCCCGCGCAGCGGTACTCACGGGAGGGACGGCCGCCCTTAGGCAGCGAGTGCTACTTTTTCGTTAGCGTTTAATTTTAAGTTTGCAGTTTTGAAGAGCTTCTGCGACTCTACCCGCTTAACAAGCTTCAAAATCCCCGTCGAAACCATTACATCCCCGTATATATCCCCGGGGGTCTTCCGGGGAAGGGTACGTTTTTCGTGGGTCATTGAGCGTTTTTTTCTTTGTCCGAAACGTCGGAAAATGTGATCGGCGGCTTAACGCGCCTTTTCTCGCCTTTTCCGGTCTGCCGGGACCGTGGTCGGTGGCTTTGTCAGCCGTTTTCGTCCGGTCTGCCGGGACCGTGGCTTACTCTGCCAGTCTTTCCTTCATCCAGTCTATGGATTCTTTCACCCATCCTTTGAGTCTGTATTCCTCCTCGCAGACGACCTTTGTGCCTATCGAGCGGCCGTGGCGTCCCTTTTCGTAAACGTGAAGCTCGAACGGCACCTTGTTCAGCCAGAGCTGAGAGGCGAAGCGCAGGGTAGTCAGCGCGGGGACGACCTTATCCTCGCTCGTGTGGAACAAAAAGCAGGGAGGGAAGGACTCCGTCACCGAGTTTTCGAGATACAGCTTTTTGCGAAGCTCCGCGTCGTCCGTTTTGTCGCCGAGGAGGTTGGTGAACGAATTTCTCGTCCCCTTGAACTCGCCCTCGAAGTCGTCGGACGTCACGGGATAGCCGAGAATGATCCCCTTGACCTTGTAATCGTCGGTTTCGCCGCCGAGTACGCGGGGGAAAAGTCCGTCGTTCCAGAAACAGCCGTAGCTTGCCGCGAGATGTCCTCCCGCGGAAAAACCGAGCAGGAAGATCTTGTCCGTGTCGACGCGCCATTTTTCGGCGTTCTCACGGATGAGCTTCACCGCCGCGCCCGCTTCGAGCAGGGAAGCGGGGTAGGTCGCCGGAGCGACGCTGTAACGCAGTATGAAGACGTTGTACCCCTCGAAAAGGTAGGGCATCGCGACCGGCTCCGCCTCGCGCTCGCTGGTCATGCGGTAAGCGCCTCCGGGGATTATCAGCACGGTCGGACGGGTGGGCATATATTTTCCCGCCTCATCGTTGTCGTTCGGGACCATAACGTGGAGGCGCGGCTGAAAGTCGCTCTTGCAGCCTTCGTATTCCTTGTAATCGATTTTGAGGTCGAGTATTTCGTAGATCATGTCGTCAGTCCTTGTTCCTTTCGCGCATTGCGCGGTCTATCGTGCGTTCGGCGTCGCGTTTCGCTTCGCTCTCGCGCTTGTCGTAGAGTTTTTTGCCGCGGCAGAGACCTATCTCCATCTTGACGTGCGAGCCTTTGAAGTAGACCGACAGCGGTATCACCGCGTACCCCTGCTTTCCGACGAGACCGAAGATACGCATTATCTCTTTTTTGTGCATCAGCAGTTTTTTGTCGCGCAGAGGGTCTCGGTTGAAGATATTGCCCTTTTCAAACGGACTTATATGCACGCCCTTCGCGAATATCTCGCCCTCGGAAAAAGCGCAGTAGCTGTCCTTCATATTCACCGATCCCGCGCGGACGGATTTGACCTCCGTGCCGAACAGCTGTACTCCCGCCTCGTAGGTCTGTTCGATGAAATAATCGTGATACGCCTTTTTGTTCTTTGCGACGAGTTTTACCGCGTCTTTGTTTTTTTCCACCGGACACACCTCCTTTCAAGGAATACCGGCGAACGGTTTATTTTAACATATTATTGCCGGAAAGTCAAACCATAAACGGTCAATTGTTCGTCACCATATCGTAAACGAGCGGTTTTCCGTTGACGTTCCTGAAATAGAGCGTCACGTCGAGCGGGAAATCGAACTTTTCCCAGGTCGTGATGATACGCTGATCGCACTTGTATCTGCACGAGAAGACGCCCTCGCCGTAAACGTAATACTCCGACGCCTCTGCGGACTCGAACTTGTATCCGCTGTGCGGGGTGTACCACCGGGTGTCGCTCTTTTTGATGATAGAGTATATGTCGGACGATGGGTCGAAGTATTTCTGTACCGCCCCGAGCGTCGCGTCGAGCGTCATATATTTCGCGTAGCTCTGAGCCGCGCCCTCGGCGAGCTTATATACCTCGTCGGGGACGGAGAGTTCATACGAAACGGGACTGACGTAGGTCTTTTCCTTTTCGTCGTACGTGATATTCCCGTCATTTCCGAAGCGGTCCACCGCGCGGACGGAGGGCGCGACGAGAAAGCCGTCGAGCGAGAACGCCGTGTAGGTGATCCCACCGACGCCCTCGGGAAGGTGCTTGTTGCGCTCGTCCTCGGTGATAACGGTCTCAACGGAGGAGAGGTCGACCTCTCTTTCGTTGACGAAGACCCTGCTGTCGGACGGCACGCGTACGCGAATACTCTCGGTCGCCGCGTAAAAGAGGCGGAACGAATTTTCGATCCAGCGGTTGCCGTTTTCGTCGCCCTCGCCCTTTTCGACTAAGGTGAATTCGCCGATCTTGGTCACTCCGTCGGTGACGACGTAGCGTTTGACCGCGTCGTCGCCCGATGGCACGTCACGGTATGACAGGGGCCTTGCTCCGACGAGGGACGCCATGTATCCGACGAACTCTTTTTTGCCCTCGTATTCCGACAGCTTGATCCCGCATTTGTCGTAGAGAGCGCCGAAGTCGGCGGGATCGAAGTATCTCTCGAATATCTCCTGCGCCTTGTATTTGGGGAGTCCCGCCTCAAAGGAGGCGAGATAGGGTTTGAAGCGTGAAAGGAACACCGCCGTCGCCGCGATGATGAGAAACGTAAGCCCGGCATAGATCGAATAGAAAACGATCTTGCCCTTGCCGGAGGTCTTTTCGTGCAGGTATCTGTCGCCGTTTTTTTGCGTTCCGGCGCGGTTTTTTACTTTGCGGGTCGCTCTGTCTGCCATTTTCCGTCACCTCACCATAAAGAAGGTGGGCATCCTGCGCGGACCGTAGAGCGAGGACGACACGTTGAGCGGCTCGCCCTTGTAATACATGTGCGCGGAAGAGCCTCCGTCGAGGTTGGCGGCGTTGACCGCTCCGTATTTGAGCATGATGTTGATAAGGTCGTAGTACGACGCGCCGAGGGAAGACGCCATACGTCCGTCGACTACGACGAAAATGACGGTACCGTCCGCCCGCTGTCCGATCGCGGTGCGGGGGTTGCGGGAGCCTGCGTCTCCGCTGATGGTCATAGGCTCGCCGTTGACTATGAGCAGAGGCCCGAAGCAGACGCAGTCGCGGACGCCCTTTTCAAGCGCCTGTTTGCCGGTCATATTGCCTACGACGAGGACGTTGTCCTCCGTGAAGCCTATAACGCCCTTGAAGGACTGGTACTCGCTCCCCCAGAGAAGCTGTCCTTCGGAGATCGTGAGTCCCAGCGGAACGTCGCCCTTGCCCATACCTCCGGTGTCGGGGAAGCCTCCCGCGTTGATGGCGGCGACGGCGTTGTATTTTTCTATCGCCTCGAATATTTTAAGTCCGGGCGCGCCCGATCTGAAATTGCTCGACACACCTACGAACACGCGCGACGGGTCGCGGATGAGCATAACGTATCCGCGGTAGTAGTCGCTCTTTTCGTTTTTTATGAGTATCCCGTCCTCAGCGTCCGCCCATTCGTCGTCAGCCGTCGGGTCGTCTCCCGGGTCGGGGAGCTTGATCTCGACGAGCGACGGGTCGGTCACGTCGTCGACCTCCTGCACCCCGTTGGAACGGATCATCTCTTTTATCTCATCCTCCGAGAAATAGAGCCGCGGGATCCATTTGGTCGCGCTCGCCTCGAGCATCGTCGCGACCGCCATGTCGCGGGTCGAGGGACTCGGACCCTTGAATACGACGTATAAAGTGGCGTAAAGACCCGCCACGATAAGCAAAAGCAGCGTTATGACGCTGAGCGCGATACGGAATATGATGCGCCCCGCTTTGCCGGACGCTTTTTTAGGTTTGCGCTTTTTTACCTTGATCTCAATTTCTTCTGATCTTGACATGATAATCCTCTTTAACGTGATCGGTTTATTTTACCATATCCGAATATAAAATACAAGTATAAAAGTATTAAATATTTGAGAATTCGGCGAAGGACTATTTTAGCATATTGTTCAAAGGGAAGAATATAAACAGGAATTTTTCGCACTCGGTCTCGCGGCGATGACCACTAATAAGGCATAAGCGTTAGTTCGGTGGCAATTCGCGTTTCGTCCGACCGTGACCGCTCGACGTACACAAAG
>CACZZA010000072.1 GCA_902785485.1 uncultured Ruminococcus sp.
CGACGCGATGAACGGCAAGGATGACCTCGCGGTCACGCACACCCCGGAGTTCAAGCAGAGCGTCGAGCGGTTCTGCCTCATCGCCGGCAAGAACAGCAGCTACGGGTTGCGCATGATGCTCACCGACGCGCTTGAGCAGGCATGGTGCAAGATTGTCCACGTCGACCCCGTCAAGTTCACCAAGAAGGACAAGGTGATCGTCAGCTACCTGCTCGGCGACGTGAAAGCCGAAAAGATACTCATGACCGACATCACGCTCGGCGACCTCGAAACGAGCGAATGGTACCTCTCTCAGCCTGACGGACTCGTCTATTCCGACACCGGAGTCCTGTTCAGATACAAGGGCGAGGCGGGTGAATTCGTCGAAGTACCCGACTCCACCGAGGAGATCACTTCCGGAGCGTTCGCGGGTCAGAGCAAGCTGAAATACGTCTACGTTCCCGCGTCCGTCAAGACGATAGAAAACGGCGCGTTCGATCCGTCCGTGACTCTCGTCTGTGATGACGGCGCCCCCGCCGCTTCCTACGCGAGCGCGAACTCCCTCAAACGCACGACCGTAAAATCGATAGAAGTAACGTCCCTGCCCGACAAAGACCTGTACAAGCCTCTTGAAACGCTCGACAGAAAAGGCATGACCGTCACGCTCTCGTTCAACGACGGCGGCTCCGTCGCGGCGGAAAACTACGAAGTCAGCGATATTACTTATAAAGAAAGCGGCAAAGAGACCCTGACCGTCTCCTACCTCGGCAAGACCGCGACGTTTGAAGTCAACGTCATCCTCGAGTCGATCCCCGGAGACGCGAACGGCGACGGATACGTCAGAGCGTCCGACATAGTCCGCCTCAAGAAGTACATCGCCGCAGGCGCATCCTCTGGCGTCATCGTCGGACCCGGCGCGGACGCGAACGGTGACGGCGTTGTCGACGCGCTCGACGTCGTCAGACTCAAAAAATATTTCGCGGAATACGATCCCCTGACGGGCGAGTCTTCCGTAAAGCTCGGCAAATAAACGGACAAACAAAAACACATTATTACGGGAGGGACTTTCCACAAGTCCCTCTCTCTTATTTTCCGAATATATCTTGAATCTTCGGAAAAAAGATGTTATAATCTTGATAAGAAAACAAAAAATAACACAAGCGAGGTATATGACAATGGCAAAAACCAACGTAGTTGACTGGAAAACGATCACCGACTTCGTCATCGAGGCGTTCGTCGGATACGGCATCCCGCGCGAGGACGCGAAGATCTGCGCGGACGTCCTGCTCGAGAGCGACAAGCGCGGCATCGAGAGCCACGGAGTAAACCGTTTCAAACCGGTTTATCTCGACAGGATCAAGGCGGGCATCCAGAACCCCGTCACGAACTACGAGATCATAAAAGAGACCGAAACGACGGCGGTCGTCGACGGTCACAACGGAATGGGACAGGTCATCGGCTACAAGTCGATGCGTATGGCGATAGACAAGGCTAAAAAATACGGTATGGGAATGGTCGCCGTCCGCAACTCCACGCATTACGGCATCGCGGGATACTACCCTTCGATGGCGACGAAGGAAGGCTGCATCGGTCTGACCGGAACGAACGCCCGCCCGTCCGTCGCGCCTACTTTCGGCGTCGAGGGAATGTTCGGCACGAACCCGCTCACCGTAGGCATCCCGACCGACGAGGACTTCGACTTTCTCATCGACTGCGCGACCTCCATCACGCAGAACGGCAAGATAGAATACTACGAGCGTATCGGCGAGCCGGTACACCCGGGTACGATCATCGGACTTGACGGACAACCCGTCGAGGGCGACGCCGGAGTCGCGCTCAAAGCCATCCGCGGCGGCACCGCGGCGCTGACCACCCTCGGCGGCATCGGCGAGGCGCTCGGCGGATATAAAGGCTACGGCTACGCCATGGTCATCGAGCTTCTCTCCGCCGTGCTTCAGGACGGACTCTACGGCAAGGCGCTCAACGGCAAGGACGAGAACGGCAAGGCGAAACCCTATCAGCTCGGACATTTCTTCATCGCCATCGACACCAACCACTTCCTCGGAGAAGAACTCTGCCGCAAGAAGGCGGGCGACATCCTCCGCGCAGTCCGCGCCTCGAAAAAGGCTCCCGGACAGGACCGCATCTACACCGCCGGCGAGAAAGAACACCTCGTTCGCCTCGCGCGCAAAGACGGCGTTCCGATCAACGCGTCCGTGCAGAAAGAGATCATCGCCATCCGCGACGAACTGGGACTGACGCAGTTCAAGTTCCCGTTCGAGGATTAAAGAACGGGATAATAACGGTAATTACGAGGGGGACCTTTTGAGGAAAGGTCCCCCTCGCGCTCCCCTCTAAACCTTTCAAAAGGAAAGAAGATAAACAAGAATTTAACGAACGGCTTGCACGGATTTCACCTACGACAATAACGCGTTACCCCCGCCGCCTGTAGGGGTCGACGCCCTCGACGACCCGGAATTATAAACGGTTGCCGTATATGTAAACACTTTCACCGAAAAACGAACCCAAACCGCGGTAGGGGAGGGCCTTGGTCCTCCCGAAAACGAACGGTAATAATTGAATTACGCCTTTCCACACGGATTTACGGTAATAATACCGTCGTTTTTTCTTTGCCTTTCGGATAAACGAACGCCTTTATAATCTCGGGTCGTCGAGGGCGTCGACCCCTACAGGTGGAAGATCAACGCACATCGGCGCGAGGCATTGTCCGCGGCGGTCGTTTGTACGCGGGAGGAGCAAGCCCCTCCCCTACCGGCGCAGAGTGTTCGCGCGGTGCAGAAAGGCGGTGTTTTAGGCTATCGTTCGTCTTTCAAACATCTCGTTAAATTCTTGTTTATCTTCCTTCCCTCTGTAAGTTTTTTGAAGGGGGGCGGGGAAACTTTTTTGTAAAAAAGTTTCCCTGCGCTCTCGTCCGCTCTCGTCCGCTCTCGTCCGTTCCCGTCCGCGCAAATTTCGCGGCGGGTTTTTCTTTTTTATGTTGCAATTCCGTTTATATTATGATATAATACATTAAATCTTATATTTTTTCGAGGTCCGTATGAAAATTCTCGTTGTAGGCGGAGGCGGCCGCGAACACGCCATCATCAAAAAACTGTCCGAAAGCAAATATCATCCCGAGCTTATCTGCGCGCCGGGGAACGCGGGCATCGCTTCTCTTGCGGAGTGCGTGAACGTCAAGGCGACCGACATACAGGGCATCGTTTCTCTCGCACAAGAGAGAAAAGTCGACCTCGTTTTCGTCGCGCCCGACGATCCTCTTATGCTCGGCGCGGTAGACAGGCTGAACGAGCGCGGCATCCGCGCGTTCGGACCGAAGCAAAACGCCGCGATCATCGAGGGCAGCAAGGCGTTCTCGAAAGAGCTTATGAAAAAATACTCGATCCCGACGGCGGACTACGAGACGTTCTCCGACGCGGACGAGGCTTTGGCATACATCAGATCGAAAAACTCCTATCCCGCCGTAATAAAGGCGGACGGACTCGCGCTCGGCAAAGGCGTCATCATAGCGCAGGACTACGCCGAGGCGGAAAAGGCGGTGAACGACATCATGCGCGACAAGGTCTTCGGCGAGTCGGGCAACAAGGTCGTCATCGAAGAATTCCTCACCGGACACGAGGTCTCCGTCCTCGCGTTCTGCGACGGGCAAACCGTCGTCCCGATGGTCTCCGCGCAGGATCACAAGCGCGCGTTCGACGGCGACAAGGGACTCAACACCGGCGGCATGGGCGCGTTCTCGCCGAGCCGCTATTACACCGAAGACGTCGCAAAACAGACCTACGACCGCATCATCCGCCCGACCGTCGACGCCCTCATCAAGGAGGGACGTCCGTTCAAGGGCGTCATCTACTTCGGGCTAATGCTGACGAAGGACGGCCCCAAGGTCATCGAATACAACGCCCGTTTCGGCGACCCCGAGACGCAGGCGGTGCTTCCGAGACTCAAAACCGACTTTATCGATATAATCAACGCCGTCATCGACGGCGCGCTCGACAAAATAAACATAGAGTGGTCGGACGACGCCGCGGCGTGCATCGTGCTTGCGTCGGGCGGCTACCCCGTCGCCTACGAAAAGGGCAAGAAGATCGAGGGACTTTCGTCCGTCCCGAAAGACGTTTACGTCTACCACGCGGGAACGAAGTTCGACGGAGACGACGTCGTCACGTCCGGCGGACGCGTACTCGGCGTGACCGCCAAAGGCGAAACGCTCGAAAAAGCGCTCGAAAAAGCCTACGCGGCAGTCGGAAAGATCCATTTCGACAAGATGTTCTACCGCCGCGACATCGGAAAGAAATGAGTGAAAACGCGATAAAAGTCTCCGTCGTCGGCGGAGGCGCGGCGGGGATGACCTGCGCGTACTTCCTCGCGAAGGAGGGGGCGGACGTCACGCTTTTCGAGCATGGTCCCCGCCTCGGCAAGAAGCTCTCCATCACGGGCAAGGGGCGGTGCAACCTCACGAACGAGTGTACGCTCGACACGTTCCTCGCCAATATGACCAAAAATCCGAAATTCATGTACCGCGCGTTCTCGCGGTTCGGTCCGCGCGACGTCATGGCGCTCTTCGAGTCGTTCGGCGTGCCGCTGAAGACCGAGCGCGGTATGCGGGTCTTCCCCGTTTCCGACAAGGCGGGAGACATAGTCGACGCTTTGAAAAAGGCGCTGCGGGACATCGGCGTCAGGGTCGTTTACGAGTCCGTCGTTTCCCTGCTTACCGAAAACGGCAGGGTCGCGGGACTTTGCACCGACAAGGGCGAATACAAGTCCGGCGCCGTCGTCCTCTGCACGGGCGGCAAGTCCTATCCGCAGACCGGCTCCGACGGGAGCGGCTACGCTCTGGCAAGGCAGGCGGGACATACCGTGACTCCCCTGCTCCCCTCGCTCGTCCCGCTCGAAACGGAAGAAACGTGGCCAAAAGAGCTGATGGGACTTTCGCTCAAAAACACCGCCGTAAAGATAACCGAAAGAGACTCCGGAAAGAAGGTCTACGACGACTTCGGCGAGATGCTTTTCACGCATTTCGGCGTTTCCGGTCCGATGATACGGTCCGCCTCCGCGCACCTGCGCGAGATGGGCAAAAAGCGCTTCACGCTCCATATCGACCTCAAACCCGCGCTCGACGAAAAAACGCTCGACAAGCGGCTGCTCGCCGAGTTTTCAGGCAGGGAGAACAAGAACTTTTCCAACACGCTCCCCCCTCTCCTGCCGTCGAAGCTCATCCCCGTTTTCATAAAACTGTCGGGGATCGCGCCCGACCGCAAAGTCAACACGCTGACGAAGGAAGAACGCGCGCGCCTCGTGCGGCTGTTCAAGGATATGACGCTCGGGATAAAGGGCTTCCGCCCGATCTCCGAGGCGGTCGTCACGTCGGGCGGAGTCGACGTGCGCGAGGTCGACCCGGCGAATATGCAGTCGAAGCTATGCAAAGGACTGTTCTTCGCGGGCGAGATCCTCGATCTCGACGCGTACACCGGCGGCTTCAACCTCCAGATCGCCTTCTCGACGGCATACTCCGCGGCGCAGGGAGCGCTGGGCGCGACTGCGGTCGCGCAGTTATGATGCCGCTGACGCGGCAGTTATGATCGCCTTCGGCGAGTTATGATGCGCCTTGCGGCGCAGTTATGAGCGGCTGTCGCCGCGTTTGGAAGGCAAGCATATCATAACTTTTTGCGTAAGCAAAAATCATAACGTCAGACGCGGTCTGACTCATAACTCTATAACGTCAGACGCGGTCTGACTCATAACTCTGTAACGTCAGACGCGGTCTGACTTATAACTCTGAACTTGTTTATTTATTCCTTTACACATAAAGAAAGGATCTATCATTATGTACAAAGTTGCGATAGACGGCGCTTCGGGCACCGGAAAAAGCACACTCGCCAAACGCGCGGCGAAAAGACTCGGATGGGTCTACGTCGACACCGGCGCGTTATACCGCTCGATAGGACTTTACGTTTACGAAAACGGGCTCGACCCGGAGGACGCGGATGCGGTCTCTTTCGTTCTGCCGAACGTCCGTCTCGAACTGAAATACGAGGACGGAGTCCAGCACGTCATCCTGAACGGACGCGACGTCAGCGACACGATACGTCTGCCGGAGATCTCGATGTACGCGTCGAAGGTCTCGAAGATACCGCAGGTGCGCGCCTTCCTGCTCGGCACCCAGCGCGATATGGCGAAGAAAAACAACGTCATCATGGACGGGCGCGACATCGGAACGGTGATCTTCCCCGACGCGGAGGTCAAGATCTTCGTCACCGTCCGCGAGGAGATAAAGGCGCAGAGACGGTACAAGGAACTGATCGAAAAAGGCGTCGAGACCACCTACGAAGACGTCCTGCGCGACATGAGAACGCGCGACGCGGCGGACGCGAGCCGCGATATAGCCCCCTGCGTACCCGCGTCTGACGCCGTGATGTTCGACAATTCGGACGCGCCGCTCGATCGCGCGGTCGATATGATCTGCAAAATAATAACCGACAAGGTCGGAAAATAAAATGCGAAAAATGAGATTTTACCGCGCGGCGCGGGCGATATTCGGGCCGGTGTTCCGGCTGATATTCCGCGTGCGCGTGAACGGACTCGAAAACGTCCCCGCGGAAGGCGGTATCCTCATAGCGTCGAACCATATCTCGATGCTCGATCCGATCCTGCTCGGCGCGACGATAGGACGTCCGATAAGGTTTATGGCAAAGTCCTCGCTGTTCAGGATCCCCCTGCTCCACGGACTGCTCAAGCTCCTCGGCGCGTTCCCGATCAACCGCGGCTCCGCCGACCCCGCGTCGCTGCGTACCGCGATAAATTCGATCAAAGAGGGCGACGCCGTCGGCATCTATCCGCAAGGCACGCGGTACAAGAAGAAGGACCCCCGCGAAACCGAGACCCGTTCGGGCGCTGGACTCATCGTCTACCGCGCGGGATGCGGAGTTCTCCCCGTCTCGATAAAGACCAAGGGGTACAACGTCGTCCCGTTCCGCAGGGTGTATATCAATATAGGCAAGCCGCTTTCGCACGGGGAGATCGCGCCGTCTTCGCCTTTCAAAGCCGAATACGGGCGCTCGTCGGAAATGATCTTTTCACACATCCTTTCCCTGCTCGACGGAGGAGAAAACGATGAGTGAGATAAGAATAGCCGAAAACGCGGGCTTCTGCTTCGGAGTCGAACGCGCGGTGCGCGAGGTGTATTCCCTCTGCGAGGAAAACGGCAGCACGACGATCTGCACGCTCGGGAGCCTGATACACAACCCGACGATAACGTCCGACCTCTCGCAAAAGGGCGTGCGGACGGTAAGCGAGGGCGACATCGACCGCCTCTTTGAAGAAGCGACGGACGAACGTCCCGTGCGCATCGTGATAAGGGCGCACGGAGTGCAGAAGGAGATATACGAAAAGCTCGAACGCTATTCGGGCGAAAAGTCCTGCTTCGGCTACACCGACTGCACCTGTCCCTACGTCAAAAAAATACACGATATAGTCAAGACGAACGCGCTTCCCGGGACCTATCTTCTCGTGTTCGGCGACCCCGACCACCCCGAAGTCAAGGGGATCGTGTCGTTCGCGGGCGGAGAATACAGGGTGATACGCTCGGAAAACGAGCTTGATTTTAAGGAAATTGCACAAAAAAACGTCGTTTTGGTCTCCCAAACTACGCAAAACCTCACAGATTGGAAAAAATCTCAAAAAATTATCGAAAAATACTGTACAAATCGCTTGATTTTTGATACAATATGTAGTGTTACCGGGAAAAGACAGAACGAGACGGAAGCGCTCGCGAAGCAGGTCGATCTGATGATCGTCATCGGCGGGCGGAACAGCTCGAACACCAACAAGCTGTATTCCGTGTCGAAAAAGGTCAACGACAACACTTTTCTCATCGAGAACGCGTCGGAGCTGCCGCTCGAGCGGGTGCGTGGCGCGGGAATAATAGGGATATCCGCCGGAGCGTCGACTCCGGGTTGGATAATACAGGAGGTAAAAAACACCATGAGCGAACTCAACGAAAAGGTCGCAGCGGAAGTTACTCAAGACTCCGTTGAAAGAAACGACGAAGGCACCTTTGCCGAAATGCTTGAGAATTCTTTGAAAACTTTAAATACAGGAGATATCGTCAAGGGTACAGTATTATCGGTCAACGACAATGAGATCCAGGTCGACCTCGGCGCCAAATTCACCGGTATCATCCCCTATTCCGAGGTTTCGGAAGACACGTCGGTCAAGCTCTCCGATCTGTTCAAGATCGGCGACGAGGTCGAGGCTATGGTCGTCCACGTAAGCGATGTGGACGGCGTCGCTTCCCTTTCCAAGAAGCGCGTCGACGCGATCTCTTCCTGGCAGTCGATCCTCGACGCCCGTGAGAACGACACCGTTCTCGAAGGCAAGATCGTCGACGTCGTCAAGGGCGGCTTGCTGATACTTATCAACGGACAGAAGATCTTTATCCCCGCTTCCCAGTCCGGACTTCCCAAGGACGCGCAGCTGAGCGAGCTCAAAGGCACGACTCAGAAAGTCAAGATCATCGACATCAACGAACAGCGCCGCCGCGCCGTCGCTTCGATCCGCGTCGTAAAACGCGAGGAGAGAAAAGCGAAAGAGGCGGAGATCTGGGCAAGCCTTGAAAAGGGCAAGAAGTTCGAGGGCAAGGTCAAATCCATGACCAGCTACGGCGTGTTCGTAGACCTCGGCGGAGTCGACGGAATGGTCCACTCCTCCGAACTGTCCTGGACTCACATCAAGCATCCGTCCGAAGTCGTTTCCGTAGGCGACACCATCTCGGTCTACGTCAAGGACTTCGATCCCGAAAAGAAGCGCATCTCTCTCGGATATAAGACCGAGGAGAACGATCCCTGGAACAAGTTCACCGCCGAGAACTCGGTCGGCGACACCGTCGAAGTCAAGATCGTTTCGATGATGCCCTTCGGCGCTTTTGCGGAGATCCTTCCCGGAGTCGACGGACTGATCCACATCAGCCAGATCGCCAACAGAAAGATCACCAAACCCGCTGACGTTCTCGAACTCGGACAGGTAGTCAAGGTCAAGATCACCGACATCGACAACGAAAACCGCAAGGTCAGCCTTTCGATCCGCGCTCTCCTGAGCGACGAAGAGCCTGCCGAAGCACCCGCAGAGGAAAAGACCGAAGAAGCTCCCGCAGAGAAAAAGACCGAAGAATAAGCTCAGGCAAAAAACACGGGGAACTCGCAAGAGTTCCTCTTTTTTTGCGCAAAAACCGGAGCCGGAAAGAACGCTAAACAGGAATACTCCGGGAAGAACGCAAGGGGAACCTTTTAAGGAAAGGTTCCCCTTGACCCCTCTAAACCTTTCAGAAGGAAAGGGAGATAAACAAGAATTTAGCGGGCGAATCATAGAAAAAACGGCGTGGGGACGTTATTCTATGACGTAGTGGAAAGAGGAGTTAGATTTGCTTCTGTATTCTTTTCTCTACTTTCTTTCGGTTGCCGAAAGAAAGTAGACAAAGAAAGGGCAACGAGGAGGGGGTTAGGAGGCACTTCCGCCACATTCGCGCGGAAGCGCAACTCCTCCCCTCCTCGACCACCCCACACCTCAACGGGCATTCGCGCGGAAGCGCAACTCCTCCCCTCCTCGACCTCCCCACACCTCAACGAGGAGTCCTACCCTTTATCTCGCTCCGTAGATATTGTCTTGTTCTTCCGCTTGTAATTATCGTTCGCATCGCCATTTGGAACACTATCGCCCATTCAGAGACAACCGTTTACATAACTGCCAAATGGCTCGGCTTCGTAGGTGAAGAAAACAAGAATTTAGCGAACGGTTTGCACGGATTTCACCTCGGGGAGGCGAGCGCCCCCTAACGGCTACCTCTCATCTCTGGGAGAGGTGGCACGGCGTGTTACGCCCGCCGTGACGGAGAGGGTTGATATGCGTCGCGTGCCCTCTCAGTCAGCTACGCTGACAGCTCCCGTGCAGTGGGGTCCCCGACGGAAATATACGGTTTTCCGTTGGGGAGTAGCACCAAAGGGG
>CACZZA010000073.1 GCA_902785485.1 uncultured Ruminococcus sp.
AAGGAGGTCGGCGGTGATTTTTACGACTTTTTCCTTATTGATGACGAGCATTTGGGAATGGTAATGGCGGACGTTTCAGGCAAGGGCGTCCCTGCGGCATTGTTCATGATGATGTCAAAGATTCTTGTAAATAACTTTGCAATGATGGGAGGAAGTCCTGCTAAAGTCTTAGAGCAGACCAACACACAGATATGCAAAAACAACGATGAGGAAATGTTTGTTACCGTATGGTTTGGCGTTATGGAGATTTCCACAGGAAAGATAACTGCCGCAAACGCCGGTCACGAATATCCCATGATAAAAAAAGCAGACGGCAGATTTGAGCTGTACAAGGATAAGCACGGTTTCGTTATCGGCGGAATGGACGGGATTCGCTACAAGGAATATGAGTTCACTCTTGAAAAGGGAGGAACGCTGTTCCTGTATACTGATGGAGTTGCAGAGGCTACAAATTCCAAAAATGAGCTTTTCGGTACAGAAAGAATGCTTGCGGCACTCAATTCTGATCCCGACGCTTCGCCAAAATCGCTGCTCGAAAATATGAAGAAAGCGGTTGATGAATTTGTGGGTGATGCTCCTCAATTTGATGATCTTACAATGCTTGGAGTAAAGCTGTTATGATCATGAAATGAGTTCGGAAAGGGTAATTAATCATTGTTATCGAAAAGGTAACCAACGTAAGAAAGGAGAAATATGCTGAAAGGTCGCAAAAAACAAAGCCGCTGGACATTGGTCGATCAAAGCTTTATGTCATTGTTTATCACATTTTCTCTTATTGAGCTTACAAATATCGGGTCAGGTATCATAGACGGACTTGTAGTAAGTAATTTTTTCGACCCCGACTCTCTGGCGGCGGTCGGCATATACAGGCTGAAAAGCAAAAAGACCTCGGGCGCCTTTCTTACCGTAAACAATATCCCGATGATGAACCCCGATATAGTCACGGGCGTCAGCCTGATGATGATGTTCGTCTTCATAGGCGGCGCGCTCGGAGTCACGGGCGACAAGGTCAATTTCTTCACCCTGCTGATAGCGCATATCACGTTCAACATCCCCTACGTTCTGCTCAACGTTCTTCCCAAGCTCCGTTCGACAGACCCCGCGCTGATGGAGGCGGCGATGGACCTCGGATGCACTCCGACTCAGGCGTTCTTCAAGGCGGTGATGCCTCAGCTCACCCCCGCCATCGTGTCGGGCGCTCTGATGGCGTTCACGCTCTCGTTCGACGACTTCGTGATAAGCAATTTCACGAGCGGGCCTGACTTCGTGACTCTGCCCGTACTCATCTACTCACGCGTACGCAAGCACTTCAAGCTCGACGTCTACGCGATGTACTCGCTGATCTTCGTTATCATACTTGCCCTGCTCATCGTCTACAACGTCATCCAGAGCAAGAGCGAAAAGCAGTTTGAAAAAGTGAAAAAATAACAATCGTTTCAATAAAGAAAGGTAAAGAAAATGAAAAGAATTATCTCGTTTCTCATCGTTTTAACAATGGTTTCGGCGCTTTCTCTCTCCCTTGCGTCCTGCGGAAAGGAAGAGGAGTCGACGATAGAGACGCGCGCGACCTACACCCGTGACCTCGAAGGGACAGTGCTGAACGTCTACAACTGGGCGGAGTATATCTCCGACGGCAGTGAAGACAGCCTCGACGTCAACGCCGAGTTCGAGAAGCTGACCGGCATTAAGGTCAACTACTCGATGTACGAGTCGAACGAAGTTATGTACAGCAAGCTCAAATCCGGCTCCGTCAGCTACGACGTCATCATCCCGTCCGACTACATGATCGAAAGACTCAAAAACGAAAATATGCTGAAAGAAGTCGATTTCTCCAAGATCACGAACTACGACCTTATCGACTCCCGTTACAAGGGACTTTACTATGATCCCGATCAGAAATACTCCGCCGCTTACAACGTAGGCTACCTCGGACTCATCTACAATCCGACGATGGTCGACGAGACCCCCGATTCGTGGGGCATCATGTGGAATGAAAAATACAAGGATCAGGTCCTCAACATAGACAATCCCCGCGACGGCTTCCTCATCGCGCAGGTGATGGCGGGAGTTGACGTCAACTCCGAAAACACCGCGGATTGGGACAAGGCGGGCGAACTTCTCCGCACGCTTGACAAGAACATCCAGGGTTACGTTATGGACCAGGTCTTCAACAAGATGGAGCAGGGCAACGCGGCGATAGCGCCCTACTACGCGGGCGACTTCCTCACGATGAAGGAAGAGAACGAAGACCTCGAGATGGTATATCCGAAGGAAGGCACCAACATTTTCGTTGACGCCGTCTGCATTCCCGACACTGCAAAGAACTACGAAGCGGCTCTTATGTATATGAACTTCCTGCTCGAGCCGGAGATCGCGCTCGCAAACGCGGAATACATCCGTTACGCGTCGCCGAATACGTCAGTCCTCACTAACCCCGACTACTCCCTCGCCGACAACGAATACCTCTATCCGAAGAACATAGACGAGATAAAGTCGTTCTATTATCACGACCTTTCTCCCGAAACTCTCAAATACTACGAAGAACTCTGGCAGAAGATCAAAAGCGAATGATCGAACTCACGGGGACCGCGAAAGCGGCCACTGTTTTTTGTCTTTTTCTCCTTCCGTACTTGCAAAATCCGGGCGGTCGATATATAATATTTTTGAAAGAGCAGGTGAAAAAGATGGAGATAGTCGAAGGACGGCTCGATCTTGCGTCATATACGGTCCTGTCGGAGTCGGGAGAGCCGTTCGCGCGGTTTATCGAACGCGAGCTGTACCGACAGAATGAGAAGCGTCAGGACTACGTTTCGTCCACTTTCCGTCTCATACGCGTCACCGGCGGGGAATCACGCTGGAAAATAGGCTCGAGGCTGTATTCGCTCCACAGAGGAGACCTGCTCGTGCTGAACAATTCGATCTTCCGCACCGCGGTCGAGCTTCCGGACGGAAAGATGCGGATCGAGATATTCGAATTCATGCCCGACGCGCTTAACGACGAGCTGTCGTGCCTCGACGTCTTTTTCGCGGATGAAAAAGCAGACTGTGTGATCTCTCTCGATACGCCGCGCGGACGCGAGATCAACGGGCATTTTGAGATCATAAAAAACGAAATGCGTTCACCGGACTTGCTGACCCGCGAGCGTATAAAGGGAGAGCTTACCGTACTGCTCGTTCTGCTCAACCGCGACTACGCGGAGCGAGGGATCGTCTACACCAAGAACGAGCGAGCTTCTCTGATAAAGGCGGTCAACGCCTATGTCACCGGGCATATCTCGACGGAGTTCGACGTTGACGACATCTGCGAGGCGGCGGGCATCAGCCGCAGCCGACTTTCCGCGGTCTTCCGCAAGAGTATGGGTATGTCGCTCAGCGACTACGTAAGGCAGTGCCGCGTGATGAACGTTATCTCGCTCCTCAAGCAAAACGACAGGCTCAACGTGATGGAGGCGGCGTCGCTCAGCGGATTTACCTCGTCGTCGGGGTTTTACAAGACCTTCAAAAGCGTGATGGGGATGCCCCCGAACGAATACCTGCGCCACAACTGAAAATAAGAATATTAAAATACAGTCAGAACGGACTGACGCACGAAAGGAACACAGAATGGATATCAAAAAACTTATCGGGCAATTGACGCTCGAAGAAAAAGCTGCATTCTGCTCCGGAGCGGACGGCTGGCATACCGAAGCGGTAGGTCGCCTCGGGATCCCGGCTGTGATGATGACGGACGGACCTCACGGACTTCGTAAAGTTATTTACGGCAAGGGCAGCAACTGGGGAGGCTACGGCGAAAAGATCACCGTTGAGGCGACCTGTTTCCCGACGGCTTCCTGTCTCGCCAACTCCTGGAACGTCGACCTGCTCCGCAAGGTCGGCGCGGCGATCGCTAAACAGGCAAAAAAAGAACAGGTCTCGATCGTGCTCGGACCCGGTATCAATATGAAACGCAGTCCCACCTGCGGACGTAACTTTGAATATTTCAGCGAAGATCCGTATCTCGCCGGAAAACTCGCCGCGGCGTACGTCAACGGCGCGCAGGCGGAGGGAGTCGGAACTTCTCTCAAACACTTCGCGGCGAACAACCAGGAGACGAGACGTCACTCCTGCTCGTCCGAAGTAGATATGAGGACCTTGCGCGAGATCTATCTCGCGGCGTTTGAGACAGTAGTCAAAGAGGCTCAGCCTGCGACGATAATGCACTCATACAACCCGATCAACGGCAAACAGGTCTCGCAGTCGAAGTGGCTGCTGAACGACATTCTCCGTGAGGAATGGGGTTACAAGGGCGTCGTTATCTCCGACTGGAACGCGGTCAACGACAGAGTCAAGTCCCTCGAAGCGGGATGCGACCTCGAGATGCCGTGGAGCTACGGTCTTCGCGACAAAGCCATCGTCGAAGCGGTACGCAGCGGCGAGCTTGACGAAAAAATCCTCGACCGCACCGTCGAACGGATACTGAACCTTGTGTTCAGCTACCCGGCGGACGAAAACGCCCCCGACGTCGACCTTGAAAAGGCGCACGAAGAGGCGTCCAAAGCCGGCGACGAGTGCATGGTCCTGCTCAAGAACGAAAGAAACCTGCTTCCGCTGTCATCCGGCAGACCCGTCGCCGTCATCGGCGCTTTTGCAAAACACGCGAGATACCAGGGCGGCGGCTCGTCCCACGTCAACAACAAGTATCTTGACGATATATACGAGCTTATCGACAAACGCAACGGAGCCGAAACGTTCTACGCCGAAGGCTACCGACTCGGAAAAGACGTCAACGAGAACGATCCCGACGAAGCGCTCATTGCGGAGGCGGTCGAGACCGCGAAGAAGGCGGGACGCGCTATCATAATTGCCGGACTTCCGGACTCCTTCGAGTCGGAGGGCGCAGACAGAAAGAATATGGCGATGCCCGAGTCCCACAACAAGCTTATAAGGCGCGTTACCGCGGAAGTCAAGGATACCGTCGTCGTACTGCTCAACGGCTCTCCCGTCGAGCTTCCGTGGCTTGAAAACACCGACGCTCTCCTCGCGGCATACCTCGGAGGCGAGGCGCTCGGCGGCTCGATCACCCGCGTGCTGTTCGGCGACGTCAACCCGTCCGGCAAGCTCGCCGAGACCTATCCCGTCAAGTACGAGGACACCCCCGCGTACCTCAACTACCCCGGCGAGGAATACAAGGTCGTCTACGCCGAGGGCGTGTACATCGGTTACAGATACTATCAGAAGAAAAAGATGAAGGTCGCGTTCCCGTTCGGGTTCGGTCTTTCCTACACGACGTTCGACTACTCCGATATAAAGGCGGACGGCGACAAGATCAGCGTCAAGGTCACCAATACCGGAAAAGTCGCGGGCAAAGAGATCGTACAGCTCTACGTCGGAGCGGTGAGATCGCGCGTCTCCCGTCCCGTAAAGGAACTCAAACGTTTTGCAAAGATCGACCTCGCTCCCGGAGAGAGCAAGACCGTCGAATTCGAGCTTGACGACCGTTGCTTCGCGTACTGGGACGAGAGGACGAACGACTGGAGAGTCGACACCGGCGACTATAACGTTTACGTCGGACGTTCAAGCGAGGACACTCCGCTCTGCGTGACTCTGCACAAGGTCGATCCTAAGCCGTATATCGAACCCATCCACGTAAATCTTTCTCTCGGAGACCTGTTCTCGAAGGACGAGTATAAGGCGGTACGTCACGACCTCGTCTATCCCGGACTCAGCGAGGAGCAAAAGAAACTCCTCGGCGACGCCGAGCTGACGAGCGACTTCAGATTCATCAGGGCGAGACATATGTGGACGCTGCGTATGCTCATAGACAACGGCTCGATAGACGAGAAACAACTCGACAAACTCATCGCCGAAGCGAACAGAAAGCTCGGATTTTAAGCGATAATAATAAAACGGGGCTGTCGCAATACTAAAATGCGACAGCCCCGTTTTTGCTTTATCACGGTGAACTATACGCCGAAAACGATAGCCCCGGCTATTCCCGAAACGCAGATCAAAACGATTGGAGATACGCCGTTTTTTACGATCTTTTTCGATCCGAAATAAAAGACGCCGAGCAGTAAAGTCAATACGGTCGCCGTCCCGTCGAAGGATATCGCCGAAAGGATGTCTGCGCAATTGATAAGCGCCATATAAACGCCGGTCGCGAGGATAACGCCTGTCACACACGCCGTGAGAGCTTCGAGAGTACAGCGCGCCGCGTCCTTTTTTATAAGCTCTTTCAGCGCCGCGGTCAGGATGATCACGATCAAAAACGCCGGCAAGACCACCGCCGCGGTCGCTATGGCGGCTCCCGTGACGCCTGCTTTATCACTGCCGATATACGTAGCCATATTGACCATGATCGGTCCCGGAGTACTCTCGCTTACCGCGATCATATACGCCAGCTTTTCCTCGGTCATCCAGCCGTACGAGAGCGCCGTTTCCCGAATAAGCGGGATCGCTCCGTAGCCTCCCCCGAATGAGAAAAACCCGATCTTCAGAAAACCGATCAACAGTTCAAGAAGGATCATTTTCTTTCCTCCTTTTCTTTACGACGTTTGAACAGATATACGCCGAGACCGATTCCCGCCGACGCGAGCATCAGAACGATAGTGGAAACGCGCAGCGCAAAAACGTTGATCAGCATTACGGATAAAAAAGAGATCGAGAGGATGAAGACCGAAAGCGGGTCTTTTTTCATTTTCCGGATCATTTTGACTGCGGCGTCGATAATCAGGATACCGACCGCGATCTTGATGCCTCTGAAAGCGTTTGCCGCCCATTCGATCTCGAGGAACCGGTCAAGATAAAACGAGATCAGCAGTATTATCAGAAAAGACGGCAGAATGACTCCGAGTGTTGCCGCCAAAGCGCCTGCCGTACCTTTTTTCTTGAGTCCGACGTAGGTCGCGCAGTTTATGGCTATCGGTCCCGGCGTTGATTCCGCGATCACCGTGATCTGCATCATTTCATCGTGGGTTATCCATCGCTTTTTTTCGACGCAAGTCCTTTCTATCAAAGAGAGCATAGCGTACCCTCCGCCGAAAGTGAACGTCCCGATTTTAGAAAAAGTCAGAAAAAGATCGATCAATGCTCTCACGTTTTGCCCTCCCTTCGGCAAAGACTTCAACAATTCGGAATACCATCCGTTTACGTCCTTATTCGACTTTATACGAATACCACTCGTCCGCGATCTTTTGAAACCCCGCCGAGACGAAGGCGCGCCTGCTTTGTTCGTTGAACGAATAGATGTTCGCCCTGACCTCTTCCAGTCCTTTTTCTTTCGCAAGGTCAAGCATCGCCTTTATACATCTGCGCCCGATGCCGCGGTTTTGAAACTCCCTGCACACGACGATACAGATCTCCGCGTTATCGCGGAGCGAAACGTCTCCGACAAGAGTTCCGCGGTACTCGATATAATAGCAGTCGCCATGTGTCGACAAAAAAGAGTACATCGCGCTAAGTCTTTCCTCGTCGTAGACGAAGTCGATATTATCTACCTTCTTGCATACGTCGGGATCAAGATACCATTTGAGCGCGACCTCGGGGGCGGGGTAATAAGGAACGAGCGTGATCTCGTGATCGACTGACCTTTTTTCCGTCGCCATTTTATTTCACGAGCTTTTGCGCGAGAGCGTCAAGTTCGGCGTCGGTGACGCCGACGGACTTGAAAAGATCCGTCGCTTCCGCTTTGAGGTCGGCTTTTTGAAGGTCGTCGACTCCTAAAGTGCCTTTCAAGGTTTGGAACAGGTTGTTGTCAAGGATCAGACCGTACGCCGCGTCGCCTTTTTTGACGCCGTAGTAGTTTGCGTACGTCTTCATATAGTCGCGCTCGATCTCATCAAGCGAAGCGCCGGTGAAGCACTCGAGAAGGGCGCAGACGATGCCTGTGCGGTCCTTGCCCTCTTTGCAGTGGACGAGATACGGTCCCTCGTGCTCCGTTATGAATACGACGTTAGCCTTTAGTTTTTCGCAGGCTTCCTCCGTTGTATAGTCATAGCCCATCTCGGTATTGATAATATCGCATTTTGAGTAATAACTGCCTGCGAACGTGTCGTAACCCTTCATCGTTTCGACCGAGTCGTCAAGGTTGAGAACGGTTTTGACTCCCGCTTTTTCCATTGCCGCCATAGCGTAGGTATTCCTTCCGAGCGCAGGTTCCACCGGGGTACTTGAGCGGTAGAGGACACCCTCCTTCATTCCGGTCACCTTTACCTCGCGAAAGTTGGCGAATTCCTCGTCACCGAGGTCGGGATAGTCGCTCCGTTCGTTCGTCCTGACGAGGTTACGAACGGTGATCTCGTCGAGGTATCCGCCCTTTTCCTTCAGACAGAGCGTGACCTCGTTGGTTTTCATTACCCATTTGTAGCCGGGATCTTCCTCTATGGTCTGCTTTTCCGCGACGTCTGCGACGTTAGCGAAATCTCCCATATTGATCGCGAGCATGACCTGGTCGTCCTCGTAGTCGAAGCGGCAGAGCATTTCGCCGTTGTCGACGTCCGTAAAGGCCTTTCCTACCGGCAATACGTACTCGGCGTTCCCGATAAGCACCGAGATAAGGTCGCCGACTTCGATATTTCCGCCTTTCAGTGTTTCAAAATCCGTGTCGAGGACGAGATTTCCGTGCTTGCTCACGCTCTTTATTCCGACGGTAAGCTGTTCCGGCTCGCTCTCCGTTTCCGGAACGGAAGAAACGACCGCCGACTCTTCGATCGCGCGGGTCTCATCGGTATCTCCGTTTCCGCCGCACCCCGCGAATAATACCGTAGCGGTCAAAACGGCTGAAACAAAGCAAAGAATTTTTGTAAATCTCATAATGTCTTCCTTCTTTCGGATTTCGGATTTTTCCTTCAATTGAGTTTGATATATGATACCATAAACCGCCCTGAAAATCAACCCGACGGGCGATTTTCAGGGCGGCGCGATCCATTTTTGCCCGCTTTTCTTGACAAGCGCTTTATGATATGATACCATCATAACAGAACGAAAAAAGGAGACAACAAAATGGAATATATCAGAGTCACCAAAGAAAATCTCGAGAGCGAGCATATTTGCTGCGCCATTTCAAACAACAGGGACGTTCAGGTCGCGTCGAAAAAGGCGTGGCTTGCGGAACGCTTTGACGAGGGACTCGTCTTTCTGAAAAGCGTCGAGAGGGGGAAGTGCTTCATTGAGTATATCCCCGCCGAAAAAGCGTGGGTGCCGATAGAGGCGGACGGATATACATATATCGACTGCCTGTGGGTCTCCGGCAGCTTCAAGGGACACGGGTATTCAAACGACCTTTTGGGAGAATGTATCGCCGACAGCAAAAGGGCGGGCAGAAAGGGACTCTGCATCCTCTCATCGGCGAAGAAAAAGCCGTTTCTCGCCGATCCCAAATATCTGAAATACAAGGGTTTTTCCGTCTGCGACGAGTCGGATAACGGGATACAGCTTATGTATCTTCCTTTCGACCACACAAGCGAAAAGCCGCGCTTCAAGGATTGCGCGAAGCACAAGAAAAAAAAAAAAAAAGGCTACGTCCTGTACTATACAAACCA
>CACZZA010000074.1 GCA_902785485.1 uncultured Ruminococcus sp.
TGAAAAGACGTTCAACGCCGTAGTGGTCGGCAAGGACGGCAAGGAGACCACCTTCAACTACAAGACCGACAAAAAGACCGTCGGCGAGGTCCTCGTCGCGGAAGGCCTCATCGAGGGCAACGACTCCGACTACGGCCTTATGGTCACCAAGGTCAACGGCGAGAGCGCGGACTATAACGTAGACGGCGCTTACTGGGCGTTCTATATCAACGACGCGTACGCCGAGACCGGAGTAGACTCCACCGACATCGTAGACGGGACTACCTATAAGTTCGTCTACACCAAGGCTTGAGCGAAAAAATGAAAGGCAAGAAGCCTGTTCTCACCGTCGACGAAATGGTCAAATTCGCCCTTTTCGGGTCGATGATGTTCGTTTTCAAGACGGTGGAAGGGCTTCCCAACGTCCACCCTTTGGCGATGTTCATAACGGTCTTCACCGTCGTTTACAGAGCCAAGGCTTTGTGGATAATCCTCATCTTCGACTTTATGGTGGGACTTCTGTGGGCAGGCTTCGGAGTATGGTGGTACCCCTACCTCTACATTTGGCCGCTCCTCTGGGCGGTCGTGATGCTGCTCCCGAAAAATATGAGCATACGGAAGTCGGTCGCCGTCTATACGGCGGTTTGCACGCTGCACGGACTGCTCTACGGCACGCTCTATTCGCCCTATCAGGCGATAGTGTTCGGATATAACTTCGAGCAGACGCTTGCCTGGATCGCGACCGGGTTCCCCTACGACCTCATCCACGCGGCGAGCAACTTCGCGATGTCCTTCCTCTGCGTACCCCTCATCACCCTGCTCCGTAAGGTCGAACAAAACGGTCTGCGCGACTGACCGGAAAAAAGATAACAGGGACTGTTGCAAAACAGCCCCTGTTGTTTTTATGACTTTTTACGCCTGCGGTCCGAGACGAACGGTTGAAACGCCCGTCTTCGGATCGTATGCCGCGAGATATTTTTTGAGGCGTATCACGTCGAGCGCGGTGATATTCCCGTCGCCGTTCGCGTCAGCACCTGCCCCGATCCCGACCGACGAAGCGCCGGAGATCGCGTCGTACTCGGCAAAATATTTTTTCAGCCGCACGATATCGACCGCGGTGATCTCACCGTCGCCGTTGACGTCGCCGAACAAATACTCGATCAGCTTGAGCTTTCCGGGAGTGGAAGCGACTGCGACTATTTGTTCATTTGAGTCCGCGCAATCTATTACAGTCAAACCGATTTCACAGTCTGTAAATTCCGCCTCTTTATCCGCCTTTAATATCATGGTGACAAGCGTCCCCTCTTTATTGGTGTCGGACTCATCAGAGGTGTCGAAAACAAAATTTACACCTGTCTCGAGAGACGGGAATATTTCACCGTTCTCCACTCTGACTAAAACAACACCTTCCGGAAGCTCCGGCGTCAACACAAGCGTGTTGATCCCGCAATTCTTTACAAGCTCGACTTTTACTGCAAATTCATTTTCTTTTACGGCGGTTATACTGTTTACAATAACGCTCGGACTTGAAATTCCTGCTGCTTCGAGTATCATTCTGCCGTCGCTCTTCAGCGTCCCCTCGTAATTACCGTTTGCTGTCAGCTCTACGCTGATGACGCTTCCCACGTCGGCATATGTTACAATATATAAAGCTGCTGTTTTGTTTTCGATAATGTTTCCGTTTCTATACCAAACGTAATCATATCTGACGTCAGTATATTCGACCCCCGATACAAGCGGCGTCAACGTACTTCCTACCGTCGCCACACCCGCCAATTTGACATTCCCCGTGATCTCGGGCTTGCCGAGAACTATAACAGTACCTGCGCTCGCATCGCTTGCGTAGCTGATTTCGGTCTCGGCGATCCTCGCGTAGAATGTATACTCTATTCCGGGGATCAAGTCATTAAACACCGGATCGGATTTCCACATAGATCCGTCGTACGAATACTCGACTCCATCTGTCTTTATAAGCTCTACCTGTCCGTTTTTGGCTTTTTTTATTACCGGAGCAGACGGAGCCTGCGGCTTTGTCTTTGAGGTCGATACTGTAGTACCCGGTCCCGCCTCGCCGGCGTAAGTGGTTTCGTTTTCAATAAATCTCATAAAGAACGTATAAGTATTGCCCGCAGTCAACCCATCAAATACGGGACTGCTCTGCCAAACAACGCGATCGAGCGAATATTCAGCGTCAGGGATCGCTTGCAGAGTGACTTTTGTAGGCTCAATTTTTTCAACAACAGGAGCCAACGGCGTTACAGCCTCGTTTTTGAGCGTCTCAAAGCCGGTCCCCGCGCTCGAAGGACTGGCGTTTGAAATCGGAGTTTCGGCGATACGGGCATATAACGTATAACTGCGTCCCGGGGAAAGATCCGTAAACACATAGCTCTTTTGCCATATCACGCCGTCGAGCGAATACTCATACCCGGCTATCGCGGAAACAACTGCGGTATTGTTCCTGACTTCGGCTAACGTCGGAGCCTCCGGCGCCGAAACGTCGTCCTTTGGCGTACTGACCGTAACCGCGGGGCTCGGCTCGCTTGCATCGAACTGATCGGTCTCTGCGTATCTTGCATAAAACGAATATTCGGTGTTGGGAGTCAGTCCTTCAAACACTCCGCTCGACTGCCAGGAGGCGCCGCCGCGAGAGTATTCCACGCCGTCCGAAGCCAAAAGAACGATGCGGCGAGACGAAATACCTTCGACCGACGGAACGGGAGGCGCGTCCTTTACGTCTTTCAATGTAGTCACCCTTGTTCCCCTGCTCGGAGAACTCGCGTCGGACGAGGCTGTTTTCTTGTATCTCGCATAAAAAGTGTAATTAGAAGCGGGTGAAAGTCCCGTAAAAACGTTGCTCGACTGCCACGACGTCCTGTCTTTTGAGTATTCGACCCCTTCCACAGCGACAAGAGTGACGCTGCGCGCTTCCACTGTCTCAACCATAGGTGAAACAGGCGCGACATCGGGATCGTACGGATCATAAATTTGATACGGGATATTATAACGTTGACAAAACGCTTGCGCGTACGAGTCTTTGACAACGTAAAGAGTCACAAAGACGCAGTTATCAAAGGCGTTTGAAGCAATATCTGCAACTTCTTCCGGAACAATGACCGTTTCAAGCTTTTTGCACCCGTTAAACGCACCGCTGCCTATGCTCGTCACAGAATCCGGAATTGTGACACTCGTAAGTCCCGTGCAACCGGAGAACGCACGTTCGCCTATGCTCGTCACGGAATCAGGGATAGTACGTTCGCCTATGCTCGTCACGGAATCAGGGATAGTGATACTCGTTAGTCCCGTGCAGCCGGAGAATGCACTATCGCCTATGTTCGTCACAGAATCCGGGATAGTGATACTCGTAAGTCCCGTGCAACCGGAAAATGCACTATTGTCTATATTATTTCCTAATATAGTAATATTCTTAACCATATTAGGTGTATTATTACCAAAGGCTTTATATAAACTTAGTGTTCCGGGAATTGACATTGTATTTATTCCGTTACATTCTTCTAATACTCCGTGATATCTACCCGGACCTAGCTCTGCGCCCGGTGACCCAATGTTGTAGTTAAAACTTGTCACAGAAATCGGAATCGTTATATTTGTTAATTCAATACATTTATAGAACGCGCCTGCCCCGATGTTTATCACAGAATCCGAAAGCAATGCATTAGAAAGATCTGTACAACCCGAAAATGCATAGCATCCTATAGTTGTAATATAGTTAGGAGTCATTAAATCTGTTAGCAACTTTTTGTTTATATATAAATGATGTGCATAATACAAGGGGTTTGACTCAGGTGAATAATAATCTAATTTACACCACGAAAGCAAGTCGCTTATATCTACTCTAGTAAGACCCGTACAATCATAAAAAGCATCATATTCTATTTTTGTCACGGAATCGGGAATACTGATACTCTTAAGTCCCTTGCAACCCCAGAAGGCATACTTGCCTATTCTCGTCACGGAATCAGGGATAGTGATACTTGTCAGTCCCGTGCAACCGCGGAATGCATAATTGCCTATGCTCGTTACGCCACTGTTTATTGTAACGTTTTTGATCGAAGAATAGTATTGTCCCCACGGCGCGGAAGTTGCGTAAGTTCCGTTATATGACTTTGACGAATAATCGTTCATCGTGCCGCTGCCGGAAATCGTAAGCACTCCGGTCGAGGGGTTAAGATTCCACGTTACGTTCGTCCCACAACTGCCGGAATACGTAGCCGCTGAGACCTTTGTCATATTTGCCGCCAGCACCGTCAGCGCGACAATGAAAACTATTGTTGTGAAAATAAGAAAAAGTTTGCGTTTCATTGTTCTACCTATATACTCTATTTAATCACTTAATTTTTCTTAGCAGTAATACTTTTTGAGATTTCAAATAGTTTTTCTATTAAAGAATGCAGTTCATAATCAGGCTCAATGCTAAAATTATCTTTTTCACAATAAGGCAATCGTTTCTTTGCCCATTCAATAGCTTCAGAAAAAACAGGAGCTTCATTTAACACTTTTAACGCCTCGTCACGAACCGCATCAAGTTTTTGTAGATAATCATACTTTTCTCTTCCCGAGTCAATGATAGGCTCATCAAGGAAAGTGTTAATTTTTTTGCAGATTTCTACAATTTCTTTCGTTTTTTCCATCTTAAAAATCTTGTTTTCCATAAATGCCTCCAAAATTGTGGATATTATTTGTTTTATATTTAATACTTAAAAACAAACACGTTTTTGTCATAATTACAAAATTGTTTGAACTGCAACATGACAGCAAGAATACAACCAGAATATCATAACATTTCTCAGCATTTCTATTGACATATTCGCTGATATATGGTATACTGTCATCAGTAAAGGAGGTGCGGACTATGCCCGATATGACCAACGCTATCACAAATACCGTGTCGATCTCGGCGTTCAACCGCGGGTTGGCGGGAAAGGTGTTTGAGGACGTCAAGCGCAGCGGAGCCAAGGTCGTTATGAAAAACAACTCGGCGGAGTGCGTGCTTCTCTCTCCGGACGAGTACGTCCGGCTTATGGACGAGGTCAACGACGCGCGTCTGCTCGCTCTGGCGACCGAAAGAACGGCGCGTTCCGGTAAAACTAAAACGGTTTCCGAGGCGGACGTTTTGAAAGAGTTGGGGATCGATCCGGACGAGCTCGACGACGCCGACGGGGTAGAGATCGAATGAACTGGAGCGTCGAGTATCTGCCCGAGGCGGTCAAGGACCTGAAAAAGCTCGGACGCGACCGTCAAACGTTAGTCCTGAAAGCGATCGCTAAAGTAAAAACAAATCCGCTCCCGGCGCGGGAAGGCGGCTACGGCAAGCCTCTCGGCAACAAAAGCGGAAACGATCTGACCGGTTTTTTTAAGATCAAGCTACGCGACGCGGGGATCAGGGTCGTCTACAAGCTCGTCAGGACCGAAACGCAAATGCTGATCGTCGTTATCGGCGCCCGCGCCGACGACGAGGTCTACGACGCCGCCGAAAACAGAAAAATCAAACACGGTCTGTGACGCCGACCGGTAAACGTCTGTCGAAAGACAGGCGTTTTTCTTTATCGCGGATCGTTTACCGTTTGTATAATACCGCATACCGAGATATCCTTGTGTATTATTATAAACCATTTCGGTTTATTTGTCAATATTCCGAAATGGTTTGAGTTAAAATCTTTAAGAATTTTCGGAATTACAGAAAAATGATTTTGAAAAAAATATTGCTCTAAATCATAACCGCTCTTTGATATAATAAAAGCAAGGCGTTTGCCTTGCTTTTATTATATCAAAGTAGTAACAAATAAACAAAAAATAATACTCAAAACAAAATAATAATCAAAACAAAATAACAAGTGACGAATAGCTATCACGCTATTATTATACGTCAAACAATCTAAAAAGTCAACTATTTTTTTGAATTTTATAAAAAATGTAAAAAAACGAACTAAGGTTTTAACCAATTGCTGTCAGGGCGAGCAATCAATCTGGCGTTATTATACGCCATATCCAAGGTCAAGCAAGTGTGCCCTAAGTATTGATTTCCCGCTTCGTTTTTACTTACAACAAGCGCCAAATCGGGATTGTTCTCGCTCACCAGACAAATCGGAACCAAAAGTTGAATCTTTCCATTGTAATACTGTGGCACAGCCGTTTTATAATTCGCTTCAATCATGTATGTCGCTCTTTTGACAGCGCCATCAAACAACATCGTCTTGTTAGGGTTATCCCTGATCGACTCCGGTATACGAAGATAGTTCTCGGGGTCACTAAATATATGCTGATATTGAGGAATAATTTCACAATTAGTATCAAACACCAATTCTGCCGGTTTAGAAAAATAATTAGCCCTTTTAGGTCTTTCTTGAACCCCCATCATACCTAATTGATAAGATGAATAAAAACCGTTTAGAAACCATTTTTGCTTATCAGGAATACTGTTCAAAGTAAAGTAAGCGTAAATAGATTCATAATAAACCGTATAAAGCCCTGTATTAAAAACAGCGTATTTATCTGTACAAATCACTCTACCGTCTTCAAACACTTTCATAAAAGTATGCTTGATATAATTCTTCAAAATTATATTATCTGTATTAGATCCAAAGCTCCACTTTTCCGGACAAAGCTTAGATAAAAAATTGATATCACGATCAAAACTCGGACAGTAAGCAAATTCAAACAACTTCATAAAAAACTCCATTCTGCCGCTACGCGTCAGCACAAATAGGAATGAAAGGATGCTGAAAAGCGGCGATTTTTGTAATACAATTGTACAAGGCTGTGAAACAAGCTACAAAGTTCCTTCAAAAGCAGGGTTTGACTGTCTCTTAACTGTCTCTTTGTCCCTTATTCTTATCTCTACAAAAAAATCTTTTTCCTTGTAGGGCGTTTTCTTCGCGCCTTCGCGGCGGCGAGTGATTTGTATCTTTCACGCTAACACCTCGCAATAATATTGATAAACTTTCAAAAAAGAATTATCAAATGTAATACATTTTTATGGAAATATTGTACCACAGAAGTTAAAGAATAGCAATAGCTTTTTTAAAATATAAATAGCGTAATCGCCACAAAAAATCACATCTAAAAAAACACATATTAAACTACAAAATACTTTAAAAATGATACCGCTAAGTGTTAAACCATTTCGGTTTATTTGTCAATATTCCGAAATGGTTTGAGTTAAAATAATACAATAAGAGAAAGGATGTGGCGGGATGTACGAGAGGATTCGGAATTTGCGCGAGGACCGCGATCTCCATCAGAGGGATCTGGCGGCGTTTTTGCACGTTACGCAGGTGACCTATTCGCGCTATGAGCTTGGGCGGCGTGACATTCCGACCGACGTGCTTATTAAGCTCGCCTCATTCCACAACGTGAGCGTGGACTATCTGCTCGGTCTCACCGACGACAGAGAGCCCTACCGCCGCAAGTAATCACCTCTCCATGTGTGTGTTTCAGCCCGACGGGGGTGATTTTTTTATTTTACGGTGATATTGTATCACACAAAAACAAAAAAGTCTTATGCTGCCAGCATAGAAAAGAAAGTTTTATTGAACAGGGGTGTTG
Source organism: uncultured Ruminococcus sp. (assembly GCA_902785485.1). Classification (GTDB taxonomy): domain Bacteria; phylum Bacillota; class Clostridia; order Oscillospirales; family CAG-272; genus RUG13077. The sequence continues at coordinate 7,543 of CACZZA010000074.1, forward strand.
GTATAAATATTTTTTATGATATCAGAAACGTCAAAACGGAGTTTGCAGGGGGTAAAAAAGATAAACGAGAATTTGTCGGCGAAGCCGACAATGAATTGCGCCTTACGGCGCGTGAATTGACCTGCGGTCGTGAATTGTGCCTGCGGCACATGAATTGCGCTGCGGCGCATAGGGGCGCAATTCAATTCATGCACGGAAGTGCAAATCATGGCGAAGCCAATTCACGACGGCGAAGCCGTCAATTCATTTCGCTGAATTCTTGTTTATCTTCCTAATTCTCCCGCAAAACACAAAGACCGGCGGAGATTTTTTCTCCGTCGGTCTTTTGTCGGGCGTTTATCAAACTTTGGATTTCGGCGAGGCGCCGCGTCGGTGTTTGGCTTTTTCGGACGAAAGGGTTTTCGATGGGAAAACGCTCAGGGAGAGGGTCCCGGCGTGATCCCGCGCCATAAAAGATTTTTTCTTTCCGGCGGATCTTTTACCACTCGCCGATGGTGGCGGCGATGACCGCCTTTATCGTATGCATACGGTTCTCCGCCTCGTCGAAGACGACGGACGCCTTGCTCTCGAAGACCTCGTCGGTGACCTCCATCTCGGTCACGCCGAACTTCTGATAATTCTCGCGGCCTATGCCGGTGCGCAGGTCGTGGAACGCTGGGAGGCAGTGCATAAAGATACAGTCGGGGGAGGCGTAGGACATCAGCTTCGCGTTCACCTGATAGGGCATCAGGTCGTCGATGCGCTCCTTCCAGACCTCGTCCGGCTCGCCCATAGAGACCCAGACGTCGGTATAGATGATATCGGCGTCCTTCGCCGCCTTGGACGGATCGGTCTCGAGCGTGACGCTGCCGCCGGTCTCCTTCGCGATCTCGCGCGCCTTATCGACGAGGGGCTTGCGCGGCAGATATTTCTCCGGACTGCACGCGACGAAGTGCATCCCCATCTTGGCGCAGCCTATCATCAGCGAATGACCCATATTGAAGCCGGAGTCGCCTATGAATATCAGTTTTTTGCCCTCGAGGGAGCCGAACTTTTCCCTTGCGGTCAGAAAATCCGCGAGGATCTGAGTCGGGTGCGCGTCGTCGGTGAGTCCGTTCCACACGGGGACGTCGGCGTATTCGGCTATCTCCTCGACTATGTCCTGACCGTAGCCGCGGTACTCGATTCCGTCGAACATCCGGCTGAGGACGCGGGCGGTATCGGGGATGGATTCCTTTTTGCCCATCTGACTCGAACGCGGGTCGAGGTGTACGGGATGTATGCCGAGGTCACAGCAGGCGACCTCGAACGCGCACCGCGTACGGGTGCTCGATTTCTCGAATATCAGAGCGACGCTTTTGCCGTCGCAGAGCCTGTGCGGGACGCGGTTTTTCTTCTTCTCCTTCAGCTCGGCGGAAAAGTCGAGCAGCGCCTTTATCTCGTCGGACGTGAAGTCGAGCAGCTTGAGAAAGTCCCTGCCCTTGAATGCGTCCATATTTATACCCATGGTGTTTCCTCCGTTCATTTCGCCGCCGCGACGATGACGTCGAGCGCGGCCTTAAGGGTGTCTTCGTCTATATTGAGGGGCGGCAGGAGCCTGATCTTGTTCTTCGCCTTGATGACGATGACTCCGCCCTCGCGGCATTTCGCTATGACTTCACCCGCGTCCTTCTCGGTCTCGACTCCGATCATGAATCCGAGCCCCGATACCGATTTGATCCCGGGTTTGCCGGTCAGCGTGTCGAATATGATTTTTGACTTCGCTTTGACCGAGTCGAAAAGCGCCCTGTCGAGCCTTGATACTATACTGCACGCTCCTGCGCAGACGACGGGATTGCCGCCGAACGTCGAGCCGTGGTCTCCCGGCTTGTAAACGTCCTCTACCTTGGGTCCGAGAAGCGTCGCTCCTATCGGGAGTCCGCCTCCGAGTCCCTTCGCGGTCGTCACGATATCGGGCTTGATACCGTAGTTCATATATCCGTACATCTCGCCGGTACGCCCGTTCCCGCACTGGACCTCGTCGCATATAAGCAGGATGTCGTATCTCCGCGCGATCTCCGCGAGTTCAAGGACGTATTCTTTATCAAGAGGCATCACGCCGCCCTCTCCCTGCACGACCTCGATCATGATCGCCGCGACCCTGTATTTTGCGAGGAGCGCGTCGATATTCCATATATCGTTCGCGTCGGCGTAGAGAAAGCCGGGAGTCACCGGCAGAAAGTCGGCGTGGAACACGTCCTGCCCCGTCGCCGCGAGAGTCGCGAGCGTCCTGCCGTGGAAGCTGTTTTTCAGCGTGATGATGTTATAGTTGTCCTTGCCTTTTTTCGTCTCGGCGTACTTTCTCGCCGCCTTGATCGCGCACTCGTTAGCCTCGGCTCCCGAGTTCGAGAAAAAGACCTTTTTCATCCCGGTCTTTTCGCAGAGCAGCTGCGCGAGGCGCGCGCACGGCTCGGAATAGAACAGGTTCGACGTATGCTGGAATTTGTTCAGCTGAGACGTTACCGCCGCCTTCCACTCTTCGTCGTTGTAACCGAAAATATTGACGGCGATGCCCGTACCGAGGTCAATATAGGTCTTTCCGTCGGCGTCCTTTACCCTGCACCCCTCTCCCGAGACTATCTCGAGGGGAAAACGCGCGTAGGTCGGCGCGACGTAGGTTTTATCGAGTTCAAAAGTGTTCATCCTGTCCTCCTTCAGTCGGGTAAAAAGACCGTTCCGCAAGCGTTTCCGCCGCAGAGCGACGACAATACCGAGTGTTCCACACGTCCGTCCGTGATATATACCCTGCCGACGCCGCTTTTTATGGCGTCAGTACAGCATTCGGTCTTGGGTATCATCCCGCCCGAGATGACGCCGCTTTTTTTGAGTTCTTCAGCCTCGGAGAGCGTGATCGCCGGAATGACGGTCGAGCTGTCCTTCGGATCGCGGCAAACGCCGCTGATGTCGGTCATCATTATAAGGACGTCGGCTTTGAGGCTCGCCGCAACACTCCCCGCGACGGTGTCGGCGTTGACGTTGTAGATCCCGCCGTCCTTCCCTATCCCCATCGACGAAATGACCGGGACGCATCCGGCGTCTGTGAGCGTTTCGATGAGATACGTGTCGACCTCTTCGACCTTTCCGACGTAGCCGAGACGCGCGTCCTTCTGCGAAACGAGGACGCACCCGGCGTCGACGCCGCTTATCCCGACTCCTCTGACTCCGTTTTGCGAGAGGAGCGACGCAAGCTCTTTGTTTATCTTGCCGCAGAAGACCATCATAGCAAAATCGCGCGTTTCCGCGTCAGTGACGCGGAGCCCGTCGACGAATACGCTCTCTTTGCCGGTCTTTTTGAGCAGAGCGGTCAGCTCCTTGCCCCCGCCGTGGACGATGACGACCCGCGCTCCGCTCTTTGCAAGAGCGGCAACGTCAGCCATCACACCCGCCTTCAGCTCGGGAGTCTCCATAGCCGCGCCGCCGTACTTGATGACGACGGTCTTGCCTTTGTATTTTTCGATGCTTTCGGATGAAATCATTTTAAGTCCTGTAATCTCCGTTTATCTTGACGTAATCGTATGTGAGGTCGCAGCCCCAGGCGTGCGCCTCGCACTCGCCGTCGTTCAGGTCGACGATTATCTCTATCTCTTTTTCGTGGAGTATTTTCGCCGCGATCTCCTCGTCGAAGTCGAGCGCTCCGCCCTTTTCGCAGACGGTGATCTCGCCCGCTTCGGACGCGAATTTGATGTCGATCTTGTCGATGTCGAGCTCCGCTCCCGAGTAGCCTACCGCGCACATCACGCGCCCCCAGTTGGCGTCCTCTCCGAACATCGCCGCTTTGAGAAGCGACGACGTGACGACGCTTTTCGCCGCGATCTTCGCGTTAGCTTTGTCTTTTGCGTGTATGACCGAACATTCGATGAGCTTGCTCGCTCCCTCTCCGTCCGCGACTATCGCGCGGGAAAGGAACACGTTGACGGTGTTCAGCGCCCGCATGAACGCGGCGAAGTCCTCTCCGTCCGCGTCTATGAGCTTATTCCCCGCCATGCCGTTCGCAAGGACCGTGACCATATCGTTCGTCGAGGTGTCGCCGTCGACCGAGATCATATTGAACGTATCCCGGATATCGGTCGAGAGCGCCTTTTGCAGCATTTCCGGAGTTATCGCGCAGTCTGTGGTGATGAATACGAGCATCGTCGCCATATTCGGGTGTATCATACCCGAGCCTTTGGCGATACCGCCGATCTTACACTCGACTCCGCCGATCTCGAACGAGAGCGCGATCTCCTTGAGCTTCGTGTCGGTCGTCATTATCCCTTCGGCGCCGTCGCGGCTCTTTTTGCCGAGTCCGGCGCCGAGCGACGGAATGCCGTTTTTGATCGGGGTTATATCGAGCGGCTGACCGATGACTCCCGTCGAGGCGACGACGACGTCGTCCGAAGGGATGCCGAGTTCTTTGGCGAACGCATCGCAGGTCTCCTCTGCGACCTCGACTCCGTTTTTGTTGCAGGTGTTGGCGTTGCCGCTGTTGCAGATGACCGCCTGAGCGATACCGTTCGCAAGGTGACGTTTGTTCACGAATATCGGCGCGCCCTTGACGAGGTTCGTCGTATATACCGCCGCGGCGGAGCATTTTTGCTCACTGAAGATTGCGGCGAGGTCCTTTTTTGTCTTGTTGCGGCGTATCCCGCAATGCACTCCGTTCGCGGTGAAGCCTTTGGCGGCGCAGATGCCGCCTTCGATAGTTTTCATTTGTCTGTCCTTTCGTTTTTCAGAGGACGAGTCCCTTTTCGGGGTCGTTGCCCGTTACCAGATTGAAGCACTCGAGCGCCGCGCCGGAGGCGCCTTTGCCGAGGTTGTCGTACCGCGCGACGAGGAGGATACGTTCTTCGTTGCCTTTGACCGAGATCTCCATCGAATCCTTTCCCGAGAGGGCGTTCGACGCCATAAATCCGTCTTCGCCCGCGTCTTCGGAAAAGTAAACGATCTTCGTATTATATTTCTCGCGGTATATTTGTTTTATTGTTTCGACTCCGCTCCGCCGCGTACCTGATCGGCGAACAGGGGAACGGTAACTTCCATCCCCGAATAAAAGTCCGAAACGACGGGAATGAAGACCGGCTCGCGGGTAACTCCGCTTATGATCTTCATTTCTTTGAGGTGCTTGTGGGTCTGACCTATCCCGTAGACTCTCGGAGAGTCAAGCTCCGCGGGTCTGCCGTCCGACTCGTATTCTTTTATCATCTTTTTTCCGCCTCCGGAGTAGCCGGTCAGCGAAAAGCAGTTGAGCGGAGCGTCGGGAGCGATGATCCCCGCTTCGACGAGAGGGCGCGCGAGCGCGATAAATCCGCTCGCGTGGCATCCCGGGACGGCGATGCGTTTGCCGGCCCTGATCTTATCTTCAAAATCGGGAGCAAGCTCCGGAAAGCCGTACGCCCAAGGCGCGAGAGTACGTCTCGCAGTCGAGGTGTCGATGACGACGGTGCGGTCGTTTTTTACAAGCGAGACCGCCTCGCCCGCGGCGTCGTCCGGCAGGCACAGGAACGTGACGTCGCTCGAATTTATCGCGTCCGCCCTCGCGCCCGGATCCTTGCGTATCTCATCCGGGAGAGTGATCAGTTCGACGTCGTCGCGCTTTTCGATCCGCTCGCGGAGCCGCAGTCCCGTCGTACCGTTAGAGCCGTCGATGAATACCTTTATCATTTGTTCGCGTTTTTCTTATCGACGATCGCCTGAACTTTGATCGGCAGACCGTAGAGGTTGATGAATCCCTGCGAATCCTTCTGATCGTAGTCGCTCTCGCCGAAGGTCGCGATCTCCTCGCTGTAAAGTGAATAATCGCTCCATACGCCCGCGTTGATCATATTGCCCTTGTAGAGCTTGAGGCGGACCTTTCCGGTGACCTTTTCCTGAGTTTTGTCGACGAACGCGGAGAGCGCCTCGCGCAAAGGGGTGAACCACTGTCCGTTGTAGACAAGCTCGGCGAACGTGATGGCGATGCGCTGTTTTTCGTGAAGGGTCATTTTGTCGAGACATACGCTTTCAAGCACCGAGTGCGCTTTGTAAAGGATGGCTCCGCCGGGAGTTTCGTAAATGCCGCGGCACTTCATTCCGACGAGGCGGTTCTCAACGATGTCGAGTATGCCGATGCCGTTCTTTCCGCCGACTTCGTTGAGGGCGAGGATGATCTCTTTCGCGCTCATCTTCTTGCCGTCGAGCGCCACGGGGACGCCCGCTTCAAAATCGAGAGTGATATAGGTGGGCGTATCAGGCGCCTTTATCGGAGAGACGCCCATCTCGAGGAAGCCTTCTTTTTCGTACATCGGCTCGTTGCCGGTGTCCTCGAGATCGAGTCCCTCGTGAGAGAGGTGCCAGAGGTTTTTATCTTTGGAATAGTTGGTCTCGCGGTTGATCTTGAGCGGGACGTTGTGCGCCTCGGCGTAGTCGATCTCGTCCTCGCGGGACTTGAGTTCCCACTCGCGCCACGGAGCGATTATCGGCATATCGGGAGCGAAGTGCTTTATCGCAAGCTCGAAACGCACCTGGTCGTTGCCCTTGCCCGTGCAGCCGTGGACGATGGCGTCCGCGTTCTCTTTGAGCGCCACTTCGACAAGTCCCTTCGCGATGCAGGGACGCGCGGTCGACGTGCCGAGCAGATATTCTTCGTAGACCGCTCCAGCCTTCATCGTCGGGATTATGTATTCGTCGACATATTCGTCGGTGAGGTCGAGCACGTAGAGCTTCGACGCGCCGGTCTTGAGCGCTTTTTCCTCGAGTCCTTCGAGTTCGTCCGCCTGTCCGACGTTGCCGGAGACCGCGATGACCTCGCAGTTGTTGTAATTTTCTTTGAGCCACGGGATTATGACCGAGGTATCAAGTCCTCCGGAATATGCGAGCACTACTTTTTTTATGTTTTCTTTTTTCATTGTATTGTCCTCCGTCCCTTGTCGGGAAAAACTTAAAATTTTCTACGATTATACTACCGGTCCCGTCGTTTGTCAAGAGGAAAATTGAATTTTTATTCGGAATTGTTGTATATTATTTGTTAACGGGCAAAAAAGCGGTCATTAAGATATAAAAACAACTAAATCAGTAATAATTTTAAGATAATTTTTTTGTATTTATTTATACTGAATTAAATCAACCTCTCGTTTTTGGGCGGTCGCAGCAGAAGAAATATTCATATTTTCGCGAATATATTCACAAAATCAACGTCAGCGGATCAAGCCCCGAGCGTCACGGATCTTTCCGCTTCACAATCGTTAGTGAACGCCGTATGCCGGTTAATAAAATAAAAAAACAACAGTTTTAATATAATAATCAAAAAAAAGACGCAATAATGTTGACAAAGGCGAGTTTTGGTGATAATATATTTACCGACCGAAACCGTAGGTTAATAGGATATGCGGAAGCTCGGAAGTATCGGGAGAAGGATGGTATATAGTTATGTACATTTACGCAGACAACGCCGCGACGACGAAAATGAGCAAAACGGCGATACAGACAGTCGAAAAATATATGGAAGAGGTCTACGGCAACCCGTCGAGCCTCCATTCGATAGGACAGAGAGCTAACGAAGCGCTCCAGCAGGCGCGCGAGACCGTCGCTTCGTGCATCGGCGCGCTCCCGCGTGAGATCACGTTCACGTCGGGCGGCTCGGAAGCGGACAATCAGGCGATAATCTCCTGCGCGAGACGCGGGGAAGCGAAGGGCAAAAAGCATATAATCTCGACTGCGTTCGAGCATCACGCGGTGCTCCACACGCTGAACAAGCTGAAAAAAGAAGGCTTTGAGATCACTCTGCTCGACGTCCACGAAAACGGCATCGTCACCCCCGAGCAGGTACGCGACGCGATCCGTGACGACACCTGCCTTGTGACCGTAATGTTCGCGAACAACGAGATCGGCACGATCCAGCCGATAAAAGAGATCGGAGAGGTCTGCCGCGAAAAAGGAGTCACGTTCCACACCGACGCGGTCCAGGCGGCGGGACATCTTCACATCGACGTCAATGAAATGAATATAGATATGCTTTCGGTCTCGGCTCACAAGTTCCACGGACCGAAGGGAGTCGGTTTCCTCTACGCGAAAAAAGGCATCCCGCTGACCAACCTTATCGAGGGCGGCGCGCAGGAGAGAGGAAAGAGAGCCGGCACCGAGAACCTGCCCGCGATAATGGGTATGGCGGCGGCGCTCAAAGAAAGCTGCGAGCATATCGACGAGACAGCGGCAAGACTTACGAAGATGCGCGACGAGCTTATCGCGGGACTGTCGAAGATCCCGCACTCCGCGCTCAACGGCGACGCGAAACGCCGTCTTCCCTCCAACGTAAACTTCTGCTTCGAGGGCATCGAGGGCGAATCGCTCCTGCTCCTGCTCGACGACAAGGGTATAGAGGCTTCCTCGGGAAG
>CACZZA010000075.1 GCA_902785485.1 uncultured Ruminococcus sp.
TGAGACCTCCTTTTCTCAGACTTAATTCTACCACAAATTCCTTCTCATACTAAATGCAACTTCTAAATTGCACTGTTGCATTTACTTTGAGAATTTACAAAAACGTCTCTTTTCCGTTAAAAAGCGGTTTTTGCTCTTGAATATTTTTTCGTTTTTTGCTATACTTAAAAGGTGATAAGCGAAAAACGAGGTGAAGATCCATGCCTATCAAAGTCCCGGAGGCTCTTCCGGCTGTAAATACCCTTGAAAACGAAAATATATTCGTCATGACCGAACAGAGGGCGGCTCATCAGGATATACGCGCGCTGAAAATAGCGGTGCTGAACCTGATGCCGACCAAGATCGTGACTGAAACTCAGCTTATTCGCCTGCTGTCGAATACGTCTCTGCAGGTAGACCTGACTCTGCTTTATCCCGATACGGCGCAGACGCCCAAGCATACTCCTCAGGAACACATGGCGCACTTTTATACCGATTTTTCATCGGTCAGGGATAAAAAGTTCGACGGTCTCATCATCACGGGAGCGCCGGTGGAAAACCTCGAATTCGAGGACGTACTCTATTGGGAAGAACTGAAAAAGATCATGGACTGGTCGAGGACCAACGTGTTCTCGACGATATACATCTGCTGGGCGGCTCAGGCGGCGCTTTACTACCGCTACGGCATTCCCAAACACAAGCTCGACAAAAAAGCGTTCGGAGTGTTCAGCCATAAGGTCCTCGACCCGCGCCATCCGCTCGTGCGCGGATTTGACGAATATTTCAACGCGCCCCATTCGCGCCACACGGCGATCGATGAAGAGGCGGTAAAGAACACGCCCGCGCTCAAGGCGCTCGCGGCGTCAGACGAAGTGGGAACGCTCATCCTCGCGGACGACGCCGAACGTCAGTTCTTTATCACGGGACATCTTGAATACGATTACGATACTCTTGCAAAGGAATATTTCCGCGACAAAAGCAAGGGACTTCCGATAGATCTTCCGAAACATTATTTTCCGGGAGACGACGAAAGCAAAACTCCCGTCAACGTATGGAGAGCGCACGCGCATCTGCTTTTTGCAAACTGGCTGAACTACTGCGTCTACCAGATGACTCCGTACGACATCGAAAGCATCTGAAAACAAAACGAAATGAGGGATAATATGACGCGTCTCAAACAAAACGACGCCGCCTTCGTGAAAAAACTTAATATCATAGCGTTCGTTTTCGGCATCGTGATACCCCTCGTCAACAACTTTGCTCTCGAACTGCTGCGCAGTTCGATCTACGGCGACGTGCTGTACGAAACGGAAGCGGGACTCCTCGGCGGACTCGTCGACTCTGTCAGCTTCATCTCGGTTTACGTTTTGTCCGCTCTGCTTATCAACGCGTATATGCGTTTCGGCTTTGACGGGGGCAAGAAGATACTTCTGTTCTCGCTCTGCCGCTGTGTTATCGTTTACGCGTCGGAGGTCGCGATCCAGCTTTTGCTTACGCGAAACTTCAAAAACAGCCTCGCGGATAATCTGGCGACCGTCGCTCTGAATTTTGCGATAGAGGCGGGACTGTTCCTCGTTATTCTCGGAGTCTCGAAATATCTGCGTCAAAGCTATGCCAAGCTTAACAATACCGACATTACCCTGAAAAGAGTATTCGATCTCAAAAATCCGCTTACGAGCGTCCATTTCTGGTCGGCTCTCCTGATCGGAGCGGTATATCTCGCGTCGAACATCGCGTCGTCTTTCTCGTCCGACGCTCCGAAGGAGTTTCTCGCGGCGGCGTATTCGTATATCAGGTGGGCGATCCGCTCGGTCGTCGGCTATTTCATCATGCACCTGACGGCGAAATACCTTGAAGGACTTTATGCCGGAAAGGTCGTAAAGACCGGGAAAAACAAATGAGCGTCCGCATCCTTATCCTGTCGCGCGACGCTCTTTTCGCGCGTATGCTGTATAACGTCGCGAGAGAATACTATACGGACGTAAAGCTTCTTTCTTCCGACTCCGCGCTTCCGTCGGAAAAGGACGGAGACGTATTTCTGCTCGAGCCGGACAGACTGCCCGCTATGCGTATCTCGGAGCTGAAACAGAGGAAAAACACGCGTTTCGTCCTGTTTTCCAAGACGGCGGTACGGCTCGAAACTGCCGAACGCGTCGAAGGGGTGTTTGAACGCCCGTTTCCGACCGCTCTGCTGCGCGAAAAGCTCGTAAAGCTCGGAGGAGGTATCGCGGATAGATCGCAGACAGTCCGGACAGGCTCGGATAAGGGACTCGTATTTCGCGGGAATACTTTTTACTACGACGGCGTTCCGCTCGCGCTTACCGGGACTGAATACTCGCTTCTGTCCCGCCTTTACGACTCGCGGGGCGAGACCGTGTCTAAGGATGAATTGACTTCCTGCCTTTGGAACGGCGACTCGCCTTCCAACAATCTCAACGTGTATATCAGCTATCTCCGTAAAAAACTCGACGACGCCTTCGGAGTACGTCTCATAAAGACCGTCCGCGGAGAGGGATTCAGACTGGAAAAATAACGGTACGCGAGCGGCGCTTTTCCGAAAAGCTCCACTCCGGACTTGTAAAACGGAAAAACCGAAGTTTTGAAAAAAATAAGCGGGGACCGAAAGAGCGGTTCCCGCTTATGCTTTTATTATCACGACGCGACGTCGTTTATGTTCCTTACGATTATATCGTGGAGCAGTTCGACCTTATAGTCGCCGATGATCGGTTCGAGATGGCTGCCTCCGATGCCCGAATCGTCGGTCAGAAATACGTAGTTGGCGTTAGTCATTATCGCCAGCGCGCGTCCGAAAAGCTCGGTCTCGCGGTCGGCGTTCGACGCCACGACCGGAACGACCTTGACGCCTTTTACCGCGGCTGAACGAACGGCACTTTCGATCATTTCATTCTTGCCGTAGTGCGGAGGAGCGTCGAAGATGAGGAACGCGATCTTGTTCGAGTTTTCGCTCCACTGAGCCTTTTCGAGCGTTTCGCGGAGTATTTCCGCCACCGCTTCCGGGGCGTCTCCGCCGCCGTCGGCGGTCTCTTTGGAAAGCAGACTTAAGATCTCGTCCGGGTCTGAAGTAAATCCGTTGCATTTGGTGACGTACGCGTCTCCTTCGTCACGGTAGAAGTTCATAGAAAACGTCATCCCTTCGCGCGCGACTTCTTTGGCGATCGACGCGAAATCCTTTTGCAGGAACGCTATTTCGTCGCCCATTGAGCCGGTGGTGTCGAGAATGAACATGACTTCCGTCTTTTCGAGAGGTCCGGACGAAGCCGGAATATCGAATGCGACTTCCGAAGTGCAGACGTCGAACTTTCCGCTCTGCGACTGAGCGTCTCCGCGTACTCCCTGAAGCTCGACGGTCTTGCGTTCTCCGTTCCCAAGCGCGACTTCAAATTCACCCTCTTCCGCATAGAAGAGATACGCGTTGCCGTTTTTGTCGGTCTTGGCGTTCCAAACGGTCTTGTCTCCGCTCAAAAGCGTGACCTTCATATCCCTGATTGGAACGTCGCCGTCCTTGACCGAGACGGCTATGCGTTTGGTCGGATCGAGTCCGAACGAGGGAAAAGATATTTTTTTGCCGGTGATGAGGTTGGAGAAGAACGCCCAGGCGTCGTTGTCGTTCCATTCTCCCGCGGTCAGCTTGAAGGGGGAGGGAACGATCTGATCGGTTTCTCCGCTCCCTTCCGAGGGGGCGTCTCCCGCTTCGGCGGGCACCATAGGCGTTATTTCGCCCTCTTCCGCTCTCGCTCCGTCATCCTTTGCGCCGGACTTTGCTTCGCCGTATGAAACCGTGCCGTCCTTTTTCGCGGGAGAATCCATGGCGAATTCGCCTACGCCGTCTCCGAGCGACGGAGAGGCGTTATACGCTTCCCCTTCGGCGTCTTTAGACAAATCGGTCTTTCCGCACGACGCGAAAAGCGAAAGACACATTATAAAACAAACGAATAAACAGACGATTTTTTTCATCGGATATTCCTCCTTGTTTTTTCTTACACCCGTTTTGACGAACACCGTATAAAAAAGTTCCCGGTAAGTTATGAAATGTTTTTCGTTGATCCTTCGACGAACGTTTTTATTATCTCCAAAGACTCTTTGCCGCATTTTCCGTCTCTGTCGAGATGAGGGTTGTATTCTGCGAAGTCGGCGGATACGACGTTGAGCTCCGAAGAAAACGCCGCAAGGAGCGTTTTCGCGTCCTCTATCCCCATGCCGCCCGGCATCCTGTAGCCGGTGGCGGGGAAGACCCCGCCGTCGAGAAAGTCGACGTCGAAGCTGATATGTACGTATTTTGTTTTGACCGACGAGATCACGTCGCGTGCGACCCGCTCCGTTCCGACCGCTATTATATCTTCCGGAGCGTACACCCTGACTCCCTGCGATTTCAATATGGGTCTTTCGCCTTCGTCTATGCTCCTTGCCCCGATGATGAAGGTGTTTTTTCCGAGCAGGAAGGGCGCGCCGGAGAGAGTGAGTTTTTCTCCGCACAGTCCCATCAGCGAGGCGAGCGGCATACCGTGGATATAGCCGGTAACGGTGCTGTTTTCGGTGTTGATGTCGGTGTGACCGTCTATATATATTACGGAAACGTTTTCGTGTCCGCATACCCTTGCCGCTCCCGCCGCGCTGCCCATCGCGACAGCGTGGTCGCCTCCGACGGTAAACGCGATCCGCCCGGAAGAGACGGCTTTTCCGACTCTTGCCGCAAGTTCTTCGCAGAACGGTACGACTTCGTCGCGGTATTTCATCTTAGAGTCGCCTTCGGGACAGGGAAAAGGTCTGTCCAATGACGTGAATTCCGTGCCGGACGGAAAGACGTCTTTCATACCGATACCGGTCAGATATTCGTACGCGTCCTCCATTCCTCTCGTCGGAGCGCCCGCTTCAAGCGGAGCGCCAATGACAGAAAATCCGTTCATCAGTTCTTCAAAGTCCTTTCAGTATCGTTGCTGACTCAAGTATATCATTTTGCTTGTGTATAGTCAACATGAATAAAAATACAGCGGTTTTTTAGAGCGTTACGGTATTGACTTTTTTTGTGTCGAACTGTAAAATGAAAGCGTATAAGACTTCTTTGCTGCTGTAAGAAAGGAGACCGTTTATGTTCAAAAAAATCATCAGTCTGCTTCTGTGCGCCATAATGACTTTGTCCTTCATCCCGGCGGTCGGCGTTTTCGCCGCTAAGGGTACGGGAGTTATATACGGCGACGTGAACGGGGATAAAGAAGTCACTTCTCTCGACATCGTCAGGCTGAAAAGATACCTTGCGTTTTATGACTTTGACACGGAAACGTCTTCGGTCGAAATAAGCGCGGGCGCGGACGCGAACGGCGACGGAAATGTCGACGCTCTCGACATCGTCAGACTCAAGAGATATTTTGCGGAATTTGATTACGAGACCGGAAAATCCACTGTCCGCCTCGGACCGCTCGGAGACAACGAAGGCTGGTCTCCGGACATTCTGTAACCGAATAATAAACGCCGGGGCCCTTTTGAAAAAGGTCTCCGGCGTTCATTTTTTCGACCGTTCGGCGCGGAAAAACAGGGGCTCATTCCTTTGAGCCTCGCTCGTGCAAAGTTTTTGAAAGAGCGCGAGAGGACTTTTTTCAAAAAGTCCTCTCGTGTTTTTATATTACCCGATATATTCTCTTGCGGCTTTTGCAATGTCGCGCAGAGCGCCTTCCTCGAACGGAGAGGGAATACCCGCCTCCTTGCAGAGTCCTACGAAGGTCATCCGACCTCCCTGACGTACGAAGCGCATATACCTTTCCCACGCGTCCTTGTAATCGCGGAGCGAAAGCTGCCATACGTTGAGGGCGTTGGTCTGCGCGAGGCAGTAGTCGATATAGTAGAAGGGATAGTGGTAGATGTGGAGCTGTCTCTGCCAGCCGCGTCCGGCGCCGTAGAAGGACATCCCTTCGCGGGAGAGATAGGGACGGTACTGCTTTTCGAGTTCATCCCACGCCTCGTGGCGCTGCGCGGGAGTGAGCGTCGGATCGTCGTAGACTATATGCTGGAATTCGTCGACCATACAGCCGTAGGGGATGAAGACGAAGCTGTCCGCGAGGTGCGCGGTCTTGGCTCTTTCCGCCTTGTCTCCGTAGTAAAGTCCGAGCCAGGGCCACGCGAGAAATTCCATAGACATCGAATGGGTCTCGCAGGCTTCCATTGTCGGCTGAGTCGTTTCGCGGAACGGGAAATTCCTTACGGTGTAGTCGGCGAAGGCGTGTCCCGCCTCGTGCGTCAGCACCTCGACGTCTCCCGACGTGCCGTTGAAGTTGGAGAAGATGAACGGCGCCTTATAGTCCGGCAGAGAAGTGCAGTATCCGCCGACCGCCTTGCCCTTTTTAGCCACGACGTCGAGCAGTTCGTTGTCGTACATAAAGTTGATGAATTCCGCCGTTTCGTCCGACATTTCCTCATACATACGCTTACCCGCGGCGAGGATGTCGTCGGGAGTCCCGAGCGGACGGGGATTGCCCTCCGGATAGAAGAACGCTTCGTCGTAGAGATAGAGTCTGTCGACGCCGATGCGCTTAGCCTGCTCCTCTTTGATGCGGCATACGACCGGGACGATGTCGCGCTTGACGGAGTCGCGGAACACCTTTACGTCCTTCGCGTCGTAGCAGTTACGTGTCCTGCGGCAGTACGCGAGTTCGGTGAAACTGTTGAAGCCGAGCTTTTTCGCGATCTTCGTCCTGACCTTTACGAGGTCGTCGAAGATGCGGTCGAGTTCCTCGGCGTGGCTCATGTAAAAATCGCCTTCCGCGCCGAACGCCGCTTTTCTGGTCTCTCTGTTCCTGTCGGTCTTGTAAACGCCGAGCTGACTGATGTTCAGCTTTTTGCCGTCGAAGTCGATCTCCGCCGAGGCGACGAGCTTCTGATATTCGCTGACGAGCTTGTTCTCCGCCTGAAGGTCGGAAATGACTTCGGGAGAGAACGTTTTCAGCTCCATTTCGAGATTTTTGAAGACGAGTCCGCCCATCTGTTTTTCAACGTCCGGTCTGAACGGCGACTCGAGGAGCGCGCGCATGAACGCGTTCGTCTTTTCCTGCAAGACGGGATAGTTCTCGTCGTAGTATTCGTTTTCTTTGTCGTAGTAAGGGTCGAGAGTATTGATGCTGTGCCGTACGTACGCAAGACTTGCCATAGTCTCGAAAGCAGACGAAAGCTTTTCGTGTTTTGCGATCACTTCCATAACTTCTTCCGCGGTCTTCGCGCAATTCAGTTTGCCGGTCAGTTCCTCATACTCTTTGCATACGGAAAGAACGTCCGCTCTTTCGTATTTCATCTCGCTGAACTTCATAGGGGTAGATCCTCCGTTTCAAATGCTTTTTCATCGGTATTGTAGCATATTTTCGCGATCAAAACAATATTTTTTCCAAAAGATATAAAAAGTATTTGACAAAACGCATAATTCGCTGTAAAATGTATAAGGTCAACTATGTATAAATTTATTTATATACAATTATCGGAGGAACACCAAATGGAAAAGCAAAGGAAAGCCGAACTGCAGCGCAAAGCAATACAGATCAAGCTTGACATTCTGGAGGAAGTTTTTTCGGCTTCTTCCGGTCATCCCGGCGGCTCTATGTCGATCGCCGAGATACTTTCGTATCTCTATTTCGAGGAAATGAGAGTCGATCCCAAAAACCCGAAGTGGGAGGACCGCGACAGATTTGTCCTTTCTAAAGGACACACCGCTCCCGGTCTTTACGCGGCGCTTGCTGAAAGAGGCTTCTTCCCGAAGGAAGATCTCAAGACCTTCAGAAACATCAACAGCTATCTTCAGGGTCACCCGGATATGAAGGGCGTTCCCGGAGTCGATATGTCGACAGGCTCGCTCGGACTCGGCATCTCCGCCGCCTGCGGAATGGCTCTGTCCGCAAAGCATTATAACAAAGACTACCGCGTTTACACAGTTCTCGGAGACGGCGAGCTCGGAGAGGGTCAGGTCTGGGAAGCGGCTATGTTCGCCGCGCATTACAAGCTCGACAATCTCTGCGCGTTCATCGACTTCAACGGACTTCAGATAGACGGTAAGATCACCGACGTTATGAACTCCACCCCCATCGACGAGAAATTCCGCGCGTTCAACTGGAACGTCATCGTCATCGACGGACACGACTTCGATCAGATCGAAAAAGCGGTGAACGAAGCCAAAGCGACGAAGGGCAAGCCCACTATGATCGTCGCCAAATGCATCAAGGGCAAGGGCGTTTCGTTTATGGAAAACCAGGCAGGCTGGCACGGCAAGGCGCCCAACGCCGAGCAGTACGAGCAGGCAGTCGCCGAGCTCAAAGCCGAACTCGAGTCCATCTGAATCCATCCGTCGTTTCCTCTCTCCCGGGCGGAGGAGAGCGGGAGATTACACAAAAAATAACTTCCACACCGCCGGAAACGGAGTATAACAATGGCTGATAAAATGGCAACAAGAGAAGCATACGGCAACGCGCTTGCCGAGCTTGGAGAAAAATACGATTTCGTGGTATTCGACGCGGACCTCGCCGAGGCTACCAAAACTCTCATATTCAAAAAGAAATTCCCCGACAGACATTTTGACTGCGGTATCGCGGAGGGCAACATGGTCTCCGCGGCGGCAGGCGTCGCGACGACGGGCAAGATCCCGTTCGTATCCACTTTCGCGATGTTCGCGGCAGGACGCGCTTTCGAGCAGATCAGGAACTCGATAGGCTACCCCCACCTCAACGTTAAGATAGGCGCTACTCACGGCGGTATCTCCGTCGGTGAAGACGGCGCGACCCACCAGTGCAACGAGGACTTCGCCACCATGCGTTCGATCCCCGGAATGACCGTCATCTGCCCGGCTGACCCGGTAGAAACGAGAGCGGTCGTCGAGGCGGCTATCCTCCACGACGGACCCGTTTATATGCGTTTCGGACGCTTCGCGGTCCCCACGCTGTTCGATAAAGATACCTTCAAGTTCGAGATCGGCAAAGGTATCGTAATGAAAGACGGCAAGGACGTCACGATCATCGCCAACGGTCTGCTCGTCGAACAGGCGCTCCTGGCGGAAGAGGCTCTCGCAAGCGAGGGCATCAGCGCGCGCGTTATAGATATGGCTACCATCAAGCCCATCGACCGCGAGCTTGTGATCCGCTCGGCAAAAGAAACGGGCGCAATCGTCACCGCGGAAGAACACAATATCATCGGCGGACTCGGAAGCGCGGTATGCGAAGTCGTTTCCGAAGAATGCCCCGTTCCCGTAAAGCGCGTGGGCGTCAAGGATGTGTTCGGCAGAAGCGGCAAAGTACCTCCGCTTATGGAAATGTACGGCCTCACCGCAAAAGACATAGCAGCGGCGGCAAAAGCGGCGA
>CACZZA010000076.1 GCA_902785485.1 uncultured Ruminococcus sp.
TATTGTGTTCCATTTTGTTTTCTCCTCCCATTACTGTTCATCGTCGCCGATGGGATCTTCGTCTTCCTCGTCCGCGATCACGTCGCCGTTTTCGTCGACTTCGGTGTAGGAAGCCGAATAATCGTCGGTGAGGACCGTCTGTCCGACGTCCTCGGGACGGGTCTCGGTAGCCTCCTCGTCCTCGCCGATCTTGGAAAGCTCGATCTCGTTGTTCTCGTGATCGTAAACTCCGATATTCAAGGCGAGCGCCTGGAGTTCTTTCACAAGCACCTTGAACGACTCCGGAACTCCGGACTGCGGGATGTTCTGACCCTTGACGATCGCTTCGTAAGTCTTGACGCGTCCGGTGACGTCGTCGGACTTGACGGTGAGGATCTCCTGAAGGGTGTACGCCGCGCCGTACGCTTCGAGCGCCCAGACCTCCATTTCGCCGAAACGCTGACCGCCGAACTGAGCTTTACCTCCGAGAGGCTGCTGAGTGACGAGCGAGTACGGACCGGTCGAACGCGCGTGGATCTTGTCGTCGACGAGATGGTGGAGCTTGAGGTAGTACATTATGCCGACCGTGACGGGGTTGTCGAAGGGCTCGCCCGTTCTGCCGTCGTAAAGGATCGACTTGCCGTCGATTATCTTGAGCTTGCCGCTCTCGCGCAGGGACGCCATATATTCCTCGTCCGCAAGCTCTTCGTCAGCGAGGCGGCGGATGTCCTTCCGTCCTTCCTCGTCGACTACTTCTTCAAACAGAGGCTTGCCCTTGACGTTCTCGTTGGGAAGCACGTCTCTGTAAAGCTTTGCCATAGTGAGACATTCGGTGATGTCTTTTTCGGTCGCGCCGTCGAAAACGGGGGTCATGACCTTCCAGCCGAGCTTTTTCGCCGCCATACCGAGGTGGACTTCAAGCACCTGTCCGATGTTCATACGGGACGGAACGCCCAGAGGATTCAGCACGATGTCGAGCGGAGTGCCGTCGGGCAGGAAAGGCATATCCTCGGGAGGAAGTATGCGCGAAACGACGCCCTTGTTGCCGTGACGTCCCGCCATCTTGTCTCCGACGGAGATCTTACGCTTCTGAGCGATATAGATTCTCGCGCGAGAAGACCTTGACGTCGACTACGATGCCGCTCTCGCCGTGAGGCAGACGGAGCGAGGTGTCTCTGACTTCTCTCGCCTTTTCTCCGAAGATCGCGCGGAGCAGTCTTTCTTCGGCGGTGAGGTCGGTCTCGCCCTTCGGGGTGACTTTACCGACGAGGATGTCTCCCGCCTTGACCTCGGTACCGATGCGGACGATGCCCTCGGGGGTGAGGTCTTTTCTCGCGTCGTCGCCGACGTTCGGGATCTCGCAGGTGATCTCCTCCGGTCCGAGCTTGGTGTCGCGCGCTTCGTGCGAGTATTCTTCTATATGGATGGAAGTGTAAACGTCGTCGCGGACGAGTCTTTCGTTCAGAAGTACCGCGTCCTCGTAGTTGTAACCTTCCCAGGTCATGAAGCCGATGAGGGCGTTCTTACCGAGCGAGATCTCGCCGTTGCAGGTCGCGGGTCCGTCCGCGATGACCTGTCCCTTTTCGATCTCTTCTCCCACCTTGACGATAGGAGTCTGGTTGATGCAGGTGCCCTGGTTCGAGCGTTTGAACTTGGTGAGGTGATAGGTGTGTTTGACTCCGTCTTTTCCGCGGATCGTGATCTCGTCGGCGGAAACTCTGTCGACTACGCCGTCCTCGTTGGCGAGCACGACGACTCCGGAGTCGACCGCCGCCTTGTATTCCATACCGGTACCGACGATAGGCGAATCGGTGACGAACAGCGGGACCGCCTGCTTCTGCATGTTGGATCCCATCAGCGCGCGGGAGTTGTCGTCGTTCTCAAGGAACGGGATCATAGCCGTCGCGACAGATACGACCATCTTAGGCGAGACGTCCATATAGTCGCCCATCGAGGAGTCGACCTCAATGATCTCGGACTGGTGGCGCGCGGTGACACGCTTGTTGACGAACTTGCCTTCGGGAGTCAGAGGCTCGTTAGCCTGGACTACGATATAGTTGTCTTCGACGTCGGCGGTCATATACTCGATGTCGCCGAGTACGACGCCGGTCTTTTTGTCTATCCTTCTGTACGGCGCTTCGATAAAGCCGTATTCGTTGATCTTTGCGTACGTCGCAAGATACGAGATAAGACCGATGTTAGGACCTTCGGGGGTCTCTATCGGACACATTCTGCCGTAGTGAGTGTAGTGGACGTCGCGGACCTCGAACGACGCGCGGTCTCTCGAAAGACCGCCGGGACCGAGCGCCGAAAGGCGGCGCTTGTGAGTCAGCTCGGCAAGCGGGTTGTTCTGATCCATGAACTGCGACAGAGGCGAGGATCCGAAGAACTCGCGGATCGCGGTGACTACGGGACGGATGTTGATGAGGTTCTCGGGAGAGATGGAGTCGCTGTCCTGGATGGTCATACGCTCCTTGACGATCTTGTCCATACGGGAGAAGCCTATACGCAGCTGGTTCTGGAGAAGCTCTCCGACGCAGCGCAGACGTCTGTTTCCGAGATGGTCGATGTCGTCAACGGTGCCGATGTCGTGCGAAAGACCTACGACGTAGTTGATCGACGCGAAAATATCGTCTTTGGTGATATGCTTCGGGCAGAGGTCGGCAAGGCGGTATTTAGCCTCGTCGATGAGCGCCTCTTTGTCGTCCCCGAATTTTTCTTTGAGTTCGCAGAGTACGGCGTAGCTCGCCTTTTCGGAGACGCCCGCTTCTTTAAGGTCGTATCCGAGAAGCGCCTCGGGGTAGATCATACCGTTCGAGAAAACTCTGAAAGGAGTGCCGTCGTGAAGAAGAACGTACGCTTCGTTGACGCCTGCGCGCTCGATCGCCTCGCCCTCTTTCGCGGTGACCTGATGACCTTCGCTGAACATCACTTCGCCGGTGATGGGCGAAACGACGGGTTTAGCGAGAGACTGTCCGACGAGCATCTTGCCGATGCCCATCTTCTTATTGAATTTATAACGTCCCACGTTCGCAAGGTCGTATCTCTTGGGATCGAAGAACAGGTTGGTGAGCAGTATCTGCGCGCTCTCGACGAGCGGAGGCTCGCCCGGACGCAGTTTTCTGTATATCTCTTTGAGCGCCTCGTCGCCGACGGTGGTCTCGTTCTGGACCGCCAGAGCGTTCATTCCGTCTTTTTCGAGGGTCGTGAGTATCTTCTTATCCTCGCCGAAGTACTTCTTGATGTCGGCGTCGCTCTCGATGCCGAGGGCGCGGATGAGAATGGTCACGGGGATCTTTCTGTTTTTGTCTATACGGACGTAGAACACGTCGTTCGTGTCCGTCTCGTACTCGAGCCACGCTCCGCGGTACGGAATGACCGTCGTCGCGAATAGCTTCTTACCGGTCTTGTCGATAGAGGATTCATAGTACATACCGGGCGAACGCACGATCTGCGATACTATGACTCTCTCGGCGCCGTTTATAACGAACGTGCCGTTGTCGGTCATAAGCGGGAAGTCGCCCATGAATACGTTCTTGTCGATGACTTCTCCCGTCTCCTTATTATAAAGGCGTACGGTCACGCGCAGAGGAACGGCGTAGTTCGCGTCGCGCTCCTTGCACTCCTCGATCGGATATTTCGGGTTCTTGTCGATGGCGTAATCGACGAATTCGATGTGGATATTGCCGGAGTAATCGACAATAGGCGAAACGTCGCGAAGTACTTCGCGAAGCCCCTCCTCGAGGAACCATTGATACGACTTCTTCTGGACCTCGATCAGATTCGGCATTTCGAGCGCTTCTTCGATCTTAGAAAAGCTCATTCGCACGTTTTTTCCAAGCTTACGCGGCTTGACCATCCAATAATCACTCCATTCAATTATTTTACAGATCATTGACCGGCAACTTTGCGGGATATGCGCGTTTTTCCGGGTAAAAACACCCCGAGAAAAATTATAGGCATACCGAAAACCTCTCCGGACTCCGCCTTTTTTCAAGAACTCACTACCCCTATGGCAAGCTGGTTACCGCCAAATTATAAGCCGTGAGGAGAGAAAAAACGGTCGCCCCGAAAGAAATGCGGTATGTCCTTGAACATAACCTCATAAAATTGTCGGGAAAGGGCGTTTTGCAGTACGGCAAGCCTTTTTATCGGTCGTCGGACTTGTCGCCCTCAGTAAAAACAGGCGTAAAAATAGGCTATTTTACAGAATATTATTATAGCACCGCGCCAAGCGCTTGTCAAGGACCGCGAAAAAATTATTTTTCAGAGTTTACAAAAATTTAATAATTGAAAAAATATCGGAAAAGGTATTGATTTTTGCCGAAAGATATGGTATCATTATGACTTGACGGAAAAAGACAACTATTATCGGGAGGTGAAAATCTTGCCTAACATCAAATCCGCAAAGAAGCGCGTCAAGGTCTCCGAGAGCAAAGGTCTCAGAAACAAAATGATAAAAACTTCTCTCAAAACTTCTCTCAAGAAGTACGAGGCGGCTATCGCGTCCGGCGACAAGGAAGCCGCAAACGCTACCTACAAGGAAGCCGTAAAGAAGATAGACAAAGCTGTAGCGAAGGGTATTCTTCATAAGAACACCGCCGCTCGCAAAAAGAGCCGCTTCACGCGCAAGCTCAACACGCTCGCGTAAGTTACCGAAAAAACAAAGATCCCCGAACGGTTTTGAACGTTCGGGGGTTCTTTTTTATTTTTCCATACCTTCGAGATAGTCGACGATGTCCTGCACCACGGTAAAGCCTGCGAGCTTTTCGTCGGGGATGACGATACCGCGCGTTTCTTCTATCGTCATAAGCAGCTGCAATACGTCGAGCGAGTCCGCTCCGAGATCTTCGATGATCCTCGATTCCGGCTTGATCTCGATCTCGTCTTTGAGTCTGAGTTGTTCTCTCAACAGCTTGCTGAGTTCTTCAAACATATCGGGCGTTTCCTTTCTTTTTGATTATTTGTTTTTATTTTTCTTCTTCCGAAGCGAGGCAGCTTTCGGCTCTCTCGCTGACTTTGTCGAGCAGTCCGTTTTTATACATACGGTACGCCTGCTCCGAACAGACCTCGACCGCTTTCTCGTTGCTCGAGCCGTGTCCTTTGACGATGATCTTCTCGCATCCGAGCAGGACGCTTCCGCCGTAGTTCTGATAGTTCATGAACTCTTTTTCTTCCATGAACATTTTTTTGAGGAACATCGCGCCGACTTTGTACGTCGTCTTTTTCATAATGTCGGACTTGATCCGTTTAAGAAGCAGCATCGCCGCGCCTTCCGTCGATTTTGCGAGCACGTTTCCCGAAAACCCGTCGCAGACGATGAGATCGTATTTGCCCGAGAGCAGGTCTCTGCTCTCCATATTCCCGACGAAATTGATCGTTTTCTCCTCTTTGAGAAGCGGATAAGCCGCCTTACGCAGACCGTCGCCCTTTTCGCTCTCCGTTCCTACGTTGAGCAGAGCAACGCGGGGGCGTTCGATACCGAACGCGGTCTCAAGGTAAACGCTTCCGAGGCAGGCGAACTGAAGGAGCATTTCCGGCGTGACGTCGACGTTCGCTCCCGAGTCGCAGATACCGACTATGCCCCCGTTCATCGTCGGGAGTATAGGGCAGAGCGCGGGACGGCGTATTCCGCGGATACGTCCGATACGCAGGGTCGCCGCCGCGGTCAGTGTTCCGGTCGCCCCCGTGGAAACGAGAGCGTTGACGCTCTCGTCCGTACGCAGGATCGAGATCGAACGGATCATCGAGCTGTCCTTTTTGAGCCTTATGGCGTCGGTCGGACGGTCTTCGCCCGTCACGACTTCCGGAGCGTGGACGACTTCGATACGGGAGTCTCCGAGACGTCCCTCTTCTTTAAGGACTCCGTTTATCTCGTTCTCATCGCCTACGAAGACGACACTGAGGTCGTCGTGCTTATCAAGCGACCGCAGAGCGCCGCGCACGACGTTCGCGCAGCCTTTGTCTCCGCCGAGAGTGTCAAATACGGTCTTCATACTGTTTCCTCTTTTTATCTGTGTTTTGCGTGGAAAGACACTCCGACGGTGTTGGGTCCGCAATGGCTTCCCGCGGTCGGGTTGACGTCGACGGTGATGATGTCGAGTTTTTTATCCGGGAACGCCGCGCGAAGCTCATAAGCTCATCGCCTAACTGATCCACGAGTTCGGGAGCGTCGGTGTGAGCCGTGATGATGCGGTGAGACTCTATATCGTCTCCGAGTTCCTTTACGTATTCGACGAGACGGGAGATCGCTTTTGCTCTTCCCTTTTCCTTGCCGATGCTGACCATCTTGCCTTCTTCATTCATATATATAATGGGGCGGATCCCGAGCAGAGTCCCCATCGTTCCCGCAAGTCCCGAAACGCGTCCGCTGTGTTTGAAGAAACGCAGATCGTCCGAGAAGAAATACACGGCGAACCTGTCGACCTCGGTCTTTGACCACTCGACGATCTCGTCCGCGGTCTTGCCGTCTTTATACATATCGCCGATCTCCATAACTATATTGAGGCTTCCGATAGTGATCCCCTTGGTGTCTATCGAATAAAACTTTCTTTCCGGGTATTTCGCGGTAAGCGTCTCGACCGCCTTGTCCATATTGTCGAAGGTAGCCGTCATACTGCGTGAAAAATGAACGTAAAGAATGTCGTCTCCGTTCGCGAATACGGGTTCAAAATAACCGATATAGCTTTCGACCGAGATCGCGCTCGTATTCGGAAGTACTCCTCCGCGCAGGGTATCGTAGAACGTTTTGGCGTCAAACTCTTTGAAATCGACGTACGGATAGACCGTTTTACCGTCGATACTGTAAGGCATACTGATAAGATGATAGCCGTACTTTTCGGCAACTGCCGGGGTGACGTCGGTGTCTGTGTCGGTGAATAAAACGAGCATTTTTATTTCCTCCTGTTGTCGTTTCGTTTATGTTTACTCTAACGTCACGAGGTAGTCGAAAATCGGCTGCCCTCCGTCGATGATATAGAGTTCGCATTTCGGATATTTCTTTTCAAGTCCGCGCTTGATCTCGTCTACTTCGTTCTCGGGCGCGTTTTTGCCGCAGATCAGGAGCATGATGTCGTAAGTCTCCGCTCCGAGCGAGTCGCAGAGAGCGTAAAGCGCGTCCGCGCGCGTGTCGGCGCAGTCGAGGATCGTGTCTCCGGAAAAGCCGATGAAATCTCCGGCTTTGACGTTTATCCCGTCTTTTTGCGAGTCGCGCGTCGCTTCGGATACCGCTCCGGTCCTGATCGATCCGATGACCTCTTTTATCTGTTCGACGATCTCGTCGGTGTCGTTCGACGACGTGTCGAGCATCGAAACCGCGGAATAACACTCACCCACCGATTTAGTACAGATGACACGCACGTCGGACTTCGTGTAAAGCTCCGCCGCCTGGCGCGCGGTCAGGATTACGTTCGAGTTGTTCGGGAAAACGAGGACGGTGTCGGCGTTGACCTTTTCGTATGCGCGGAGCAGACTTTCCGCGGACGGGTTCATGCTCTGTCCTCCGTCGACCACTTCGTCGACCCCGAGAGACAGGAACGTTTCTTTAATTCCCTCCCCGGACGCCACGGCGACGATGCCGTATTTTTTATGTTTTTTCGTGTTGAGTTCGACCGTATCTTCTTTGGAGCTTATGACCTCGTTGTGCTGAAGGTTCATGTTTTCGATTTTTATTGTAAGGAACTCGCCGTATTTTCTCATTTCCGTCAGCACTTTACCGGGGTCGGGAACGTGGACGTGGACCTTTACTATCGATCCGTCGCGGAAGCAGACGACCGATTCGCCGTTCGAGATCAGCCAATCCCTGATGACGTTCTCGTCAAAAGACGAAACGTCGACTTTGGAATTTGTAAGGCGGAGCAAAAACTCGGTGCAGTAGCCGAACGAGAGAACGTCGTTTTCGGTAAAGCGCGAAACGTCGACCGTTTTCATCGCGGGAGACGCGTTCTCTTCGCGTTCGACATATCCGCCGTTCAGCGCGTTGCGCATCCCCTCGGTTATATACAGAAGTCCGGCGCCTCCGCTGTCGACGACTCCCGCCTCGCGCAGTACGTCGAGGAGAAGCGGAGTACGGTCGAGCGAGCGTCTCATCTCATTAGTCAGATCTTCAAAATAACTGCCGAACGTCGAACCCTCTCCGAGTTTTGACGACGCGTATTCCACTCCCTCGCGGAACACGGTGAGGATAGTCCCCTCCACAGGATCGGCGACCGAGGAATACGCCTCCTTTACCCCGCTTTTCATCGCCTCGTCAAGTCCCGCGGGGTCGACCTCGACCCGGTCGCGCAGTCCCTTTGAGATCCCTGCGAAAATACGGGACAGTATGACTCCCGAATTGCCCCTTGCGCCGAAAAGCATTCCTCTTGAAAGCACGCTCGCCGCGTCCGAGACCGATGAAAACTCGGATTTACGCAGCTCTTCGAGTCCCGCCGAAAAAGTCATATACATATTGTCTCCGGTATCTCCGTCGGGGATCGGGAACACGTTGAGATCGTTGACCGTCGCGCGGTTTGCGTCGAGGTCGTACGCGCCGTTCTTGACCATCTGCGTAAACAACTCGGCGTTCATTACGTTTTCATTGTTTATCATTGTCGTCACTTTCTCCGTTTGTCTTTATAATAATATCCGTTATCGCTCCGCTCCCGTCCGGAACGGCTTCTTCTTTCTGTCTTCTTGCCATGTGAGAGGTCATCGCCTTGTCGTGCGCAAGCCTGTACGCTCCGCGCGCCGCGCTCTTTGGCCCCGGCGCTACGACCGACATTTTGCGGAGCGAGAAGAACTCCGCGTTCACACTTTCGCTCCCGGAATGCGCCGCCGTATGAACGAGCGGTATCCCGAGCAGAGCCGCTCCTGTCGAAATAAAAGGATCGGGAGGGGATATTATCACGTCCGCCGCTTCCATATATACGTTTATGCGGTCGTTGTATGCCGTACGTCTCGCGTTGGGCGACGTTCTGACAGCTTCCCTGATCCCGTCGTCGAGCGCGGCGGAGCGTCCGGTAATAACGTAAACGACGTTTCCGTCCGGATCGAGTCTGTAAAGCGACGCGAGGAACTTTGCGACCTTTGCGCTCCCGAGTCCTTCGGCAAACAGAAGATAAACGGTTTTTTCTTTCGGTATCACCAGAAAATTGCGCGCCGCTTCCCTGCCCATACCGCGCGAAAAACGTTTTCTGAGCGGAAGTCCCGTCGCGACGAGCTTCTCTTTTTTCATCCCCTTCGCCTCGAGAACGGGGATGAGATCCCTGTGCGGCAGAAAATAACCGTCGAGCAGCGTTTCCTTCAAAAACGGTATGTAAGCGTAGTCGGTAAGAACTCCGTACGAAGGGATCCGGATCTTCTTTCGCCGCCTCAGCGCCGTTACCGCCTCCATTCCGTAGAGGTGCGTCGCCAATATGAGATCAAACGGATTGTCCTCGAGAAATCTTTCGATCCTGTCCGCGTATCTCGCGCTCGAAAAATACACGGGAGAAAGCAGCGGCGTCTTGTCGTAGAGCAGACCCGCGCCGTAAGCCAGGCCTCCGACCGTTCCTTTTCGCTTGACTTTTTTGTCGTAATACGAGGCGTCGAGAGTGATGAAAGCAGAGTCGTCGCCGAACGCGACCGGATCCACCCGCAAAAGGTCGATCCCGCGCTCCCCTGCGCTTTCCGCAAGCGCCAGAGCGCCCTCGTCTCCGTATTCGCCTGTGCCGCAGCTCAGCAGCAGTACGCGCATCTTTCTCCCTCCCCCCGCAACGTTTTGCTTGACTTTTTCTACACGTGTGTATTATAATACTTATAGTGTAAAAAAACAATGGTCAAATATTTCCGATCTGATACTATTGCCACAAATAACGGTACTGTTGTATAAAAAGCAACAATAGTGACAAAAAATGTAGAATAAAGTCGAAACGGAGAAAAAAATGGAAAAAGAAAAAAAGACCGTCGACAGACGCGTGCTTCGGACAAAAAAAGCGATACGCAACGCGTTTGCAAGACTGCTGACGGAAAGAAGCATAGACGAGATAACGGTCAGCGACGTCGCGCTTTACGCGGACATCAACCGTAAAACCTTCTATAATTATTACGCGGGGATCCACGAAGTCATAGACGAGATCGAGAACGACATCATCAGCGGAGCCGAGGAGATACTCGGAGAACTCGACCTCGAGCGAGATCTGCGAAACCCGTACGGCATATTTGAGAAGCTGACCGAGATAATCAATATGGATATGGATATTTTCGGCTACCTGATGGCGAACACCGACAACAATTCGCTCGTCCGCAAGATCGTAGATATGCTAAAAGCCAAGATCCTCGAAAGCAACGCATCCGATCCGGGGATCGACTCCGAAAGCCTTGACATCGCGCTTGACTACGCCATATACGGACTCATCCTTGTCTATTACGACTGGATGAACTCCGACCGCTCGCGTTCTATCGAAAAACTATCCCGTGTCGTCGGCGATATGTTTTTTGAAGGCTTTCACGGGTTGAGAAAAAAAGAAAATACAGAACAAAAATGAGAGGGACTGTAAGAAACAGTCCCTCGCGTTTTATTTGTCTTGCTGTTTATCCTCTCGAGACCTGCTTTTTCACTATCAGGTAGATCCTGTGAAGAGCGGGAGAAAGAATAACGTTGATGACGAACTCCGCAACGAAGTTCCAACCGGCGCAGGCGATGATGAGGAACATGATAAGACTGTCGCCGGTCCAGCCGAAAGCGGAGAAGTTAGCGGTCAGCGTATCTCCGACAAGCGTCAAAGCGCCGAGGATGAAAAGTCCGGTATTGACGACCGGAGCGACGCACGCGGCAACAATCGAAGCGGCGAGTCCTCGCCCGGAGTCCGCCGCCGTATTTCCTCGAACAAGCTGATAAACGAGTCCCGCGCAGAATCCCGCGGCGATACCCTTTACCATACAGATAAGTACGGTGAACACCGGATGCTCGTTGAGTAAAAGAAGCGTAAATCCGTCGACTCCGACGGCTCCCATGATGATGACGACGATACCGAACACTCCTCCGAGGATCGCGCCCGCGCCTTTGCCGAGGAGCATCGCGCCGAGGACTATCGGTATCATCGTGAAGGTAACGCTGACGGGACCGAGCTTGACTCCGCCCAGCACCACCTGGAGCAGTATGACGAGCGCGGTCAGAAGACCGAGCGTCGTCAGATAGTAGGTCTGCTTTCTTCTTGTTGCAATATCACTCATTTTTGTTTTCCTTTCTGCCGCTCACCCCTGTACGTGTGATACAGCGAAAAAAATATTGCAGGCGCATCCGCCCTTTATCTCTCTGCCGCTCCCTTGCGGGATACGGCGAAAGACGGGCGTTTTCGCCATCGTATGCGTTTTATTTATTCAGAAGTCCGATATGATTAAGACCGATCAAGGTCAACTCGGGAACTATCTTGAATTCCGTCTTACAGCGCGGGCATACCGTTTGAGCGTATCCTCCGCACGCGAAGACTTTGGCGTCCCGGACAAAGTATTCATCCTTGATGCGGTCTATAAGGCCGTCAAGCATCGCCGAGTACCCGTTTACTATCCCGCTGACGACAGAGTCCGCGGTGTTTTTTCCGAGCAGAGCCTTGGGCTCGGTCAGACCTACGAGCGGAAGATTTGCGCAGGTGTTTTTCAGCGATCCGAGCTGAGAGCCTATCCCCGGAAGTATAATGACTCCGGTTATCGCGTTTTTCCCGTCTACCAGCGTAAGAGTTCCGGCAGTCCCGAGATCCGCCACGATAAACGGTCCGTCGGAGAGTCCTCTCGCGCCGACGCAGTTCGCGACGATGTCGGCTCCGACCTCGGTCTGATTATCGGTACGTATCTCGATACCCGTCTTGATCCCGCGTCCCACGCGCAGAGTGCGTCTTCCGCTCACTTTTTCGGCGGCGGCGGAAACACGCTCGGTAAGCGACGGAACGACAGACGCAAGAACGGTCGCGTCGACCTGCCTTCCGTCGACAAAGCCGGAGAGCAGACCGACGTATTCATCCTTCGTTCTGTCGGTCAGCGACGAGATCGAGAACGAGTCGGTCATTTTCCCGCCGTCGAAGATACCGGTCTTGATCGCGCTGTTGCCTATATCTATCGCGAGGATCATCGTCCTTCACCTCTGTTTTCTGTATTTTACTCCGATACGAACGTTTTGTCAACGTATAAAACACTGATTTTATCGGCGTTTTACACGTGTTTTTGTTTATTTTTTCAGTATTCCGAATATTCCGCGGAACAGGCTTCTGCCGAGTTCGCGCCCTATCGAGCTTGCCGCCGACGACGCGACCTTTCCCGCGTAGCTCGAAGACGAGGATCTCTTTTTCGCGGCTTTTTTCTTTTCTTCCTCTTTCTTCTTTTTCTCTTCTTCTTTTTGTTTCTGCTCTTTTTCCTTCTGTTCCGCCTTTTCCCGTTCCTCTTCAGCCTTCTGTTCCGCCGCCTCCTCGGCTTCCTCGGTCAAAGCCTCGTACGCGCTCTCTCTGTCGACGTTTTCTCCGTATTTTTCAAACAGAGGATCGTTTTTCATCACTTCTTCGATCAGCTCGGATCCGGCGTCGCTCATCGAGCTGCGCGGAGGAAGGATATTTGCGCGTTCCACTACCGTCGGAACGCCCTTTTCGTCAAGTACCGAAACGAGCGCCTCGCCGACCCCGAGTTCCTGAAGCGCGTTTTCGGTGTTGAACGAAGGATTTTCACGGAAAGAACGAGCGGCGTATCTGATCGCTTTCTGTTCGTTCGGAGTGTAGGCACGGAGCGCGTGCTGTACGCGGTTTCCGAGCTGTCCGAGTACGCTCTCGGGAATATCGGACGGATTTTGCGAGATGAACCAAACGCTGACGCCCTTGGAACGGATAAGACGGACGACCATCTCAACTTTTTCGGTCAGCGCCTTCGGGGCGTCCTTGAACAACATGTGGGCCTCGTCGAAGAAGAACGCGATCTTTGGTCTGTCCGCGTCGCCGTATTCGGGCAGGTATTCGTAAAGTTCTGAAAGCATCCAGAGCAGAAACGTTCCGTAAAGGAGCGGGTGGAGCGCCAGAGTCTGACATTCGAGGATATTCATCACCCCGAACCCGTCTTCGTCCGTCGCAAACCAGTCTGCGATGTCGAGCATCGGCTCTCCGAAGAAAACGTCTCCTCCCTCGTCCTCGAGCGTCAGAAGCGCGCGCTGGATCGCGCCTACGGTCTGCGGAGACACGTTGCCGTATCTCGTTTTGAACTCCGCGGCGTTATCTCCGACGTAAGTCGCCATACTTCTCAGATCCTTGAGGTCGAGCAGGAGCAGTTCCCTGTCATCCGCAATTCTGAATATGATACGCATAACTCCAGATTGGGTCTCGTTGAGTCCGAGTATCCTCGAAATAAGCTCGGGTCCCATATCGGAAACGGTCGCGCGCACGGGAAGACCTTTTTTGCCGTAAACGTCGAAAAATCTCGCCGGGTAAGACCTGTACCTGAACTTTTCGATACCCATCGTTTCTATACTGCGCAGGATGTGCTTGTTGTCTTCTCCGGGGAGCGCCATTCCCGAAAGGTCGCCCTTGACGTCGGAAATGAAAACCGGCACGCCCATCTCCGAAAACGACTCGGCGATAACTTTCAAAGTGACGGTTTTCCCTGTTCCCGTCGCACCTGCGATAAGTCCGTGTCTGTTTGCCATGGACGGCTCGAGATATATTCTGTTCTCACCGGTGGCGAGCCAGATCTTGTCGGATGAAAATTCGTACATTGACGGTTTCTCCAATTCTGTATAATGATAATGATGTCTTATTATTTTGATTGTATCACTCTTCGGCAGATAAATCAACCCTAAAAGCCACAAAAAAGCCCTTCGTACTCCGTTTTTACGGAATACTGAAGGGTATTTTTACGTTTATTCGGCTTTTTTGTCCTTGTTCAGTATTACGTCCGTTACTGCGAGGATGACCGAAAGCACGGCAAAAACGGTCGCGCACAGCATTATCCTTTTCATGACTCCGCCTTCGAGCGCAAAAAACAGATCGAGCATATACGGCGGATCGAATCCGAACGTACTGTAAAAACCGATCATTCTCAGGTATATCTCCGGCAAAAATCCGAGCAGCGACGCTCCTCCGAGCGCGTAAGCGAAGTACCCGATCGACTTTTTCTTCAAAGAAATGAGCAGCGTCAAAACGCACGCGAGCGCAAGGCACAGACAGACCGACGACGCGGTAAGCAAAGCGGAACGGTAGCTTACTACGTATCTTTCCGCGAGCATCAGATACTGAAGCTTTCCGTGCGCGACGTAGTCAGCGACGCACAGATCTACGACGTAGTCTATCGCCTCTTTCTGCGCGGCGTCCTGTTCGGGAGTCAGTTCACTTCCGAGTTTAGCGGCATAATCGTCGTATCTTTCTTTAAGAGTTTTTTTGAAAACGGCGGAATCCGCCTCGCTCTCTCTGTACGTTCCGGAAGCGAGAGCCGCTTTTAACTGAGCCGAAAAGAACTGTTTCACCTCGTCGAGGCTTATCAGGTCCTTGAACGTTTCCAACGTGACTCCGGAAGGCGGCGCGTAAGTCTTTCCGAGATATCTTTCGACGTAGTTTTTGAGTTTGTTGAAATAATCCGCCTGTTCGGCGCTGTCCACCCAGTAATCGTATTCGGTCAGAGGCTTAGCCACGTTATAGGCTATCGTGGGCACTACCAGGCTGACAGCGAGGATGAACGCCAATACGAGAGACGCGATCTTTTTACTCATAGTACCGCCTCCCTCAGTCGAACACTATGCGCGGTCCGGAGATCTTTTCCGCGTGAACGAAAAATCTTTGCGGAGTCAGACCGAGCATATTGAACGGATAACAGGTGTAGAAGATTATTTCTTCCTTATCGGTATTATGAGCGTAAGCGTCTCTGTATTCGCTCGAATCCTTAGCGAGAACGGTATAAGTTACTTTGTACTCATAAACTCCGTAGTGAGTGGATATACGGACTATATCCCCTTCAACGAGGTCCCCTATCGTGTGAAAATACGTATTATTATGTCCGGCGATCAGAGTCCATTCTCCGAATCCCGGCATATAACTTCCGGTGTACTGTCCCACCCCGTAATAAAGCGGGACGGTGCTGTCTCCGTAGTATAAAGGCGCGCTGATACCGAGCCTCTCTATCTCGAACATACCGTACTGTTCTCCGACGTTGGGACTTTTGATCTCATAACCGCTGATCTCCGGCTCGGGGTCGATCGGGGCGGCGGTTTCCTCCGTTTGTTCGGTGTTCGCGCTCGTTTCCGGTTCAACGTAAATAGACGGAGGGATCGCGTCCGGCAGGCGTTCCTGCGAGCGTTCAAGCATCGAAACGACTCCGGTGACCGTATCGATGTAGTTCCCTGCGGTCAATTTCAGCGCAAGAAC
>CACZZA010000077.1:0-9169 GCA_902785485.1 uncultured Ruminococcus sp.
GAAGTGCCTCCTAACCCCCTCCTCGTTGCCCTTTCTTTGCGCACTTTCTTTCGGCAACCGAAAGAAAGTGCGAGAACAAACGTCCTTCGCAAATCTAACCCATCTTTCCACTACGTCATAGAATAACGCGTCCGCACCGTTTTTCTATGACTCGCCCTCTAAATTCTTGTTTGTCTCCCTTTCCCTCTGAAAGGTTTAGAGAGGGGTGCGGGGACGAGGGGTTCCCCGACGCGAGTTTTTCGAGCGTTGGGGGTTCCGAGGAAGACCTTTCCTTAAAAGGTTTTTCCCGCGCTCCCGTTATTTCGTTCAGTTTGAATATTTAAGTTCCGCTGAGCCTTCGCTTGTGTATTTCACGACGTCGTATTCCGCGGTGATGCTGTCGATCGCTTTGAGATATTCTTCCTTCGACTGATAGACGATCTTCTTGTTCGCGATGACGTTTTTCGCTTTTTCCGCGCCGTTTATAAGCAGGAGCGCCGCCGTCGCCGCAAGGACTTTCGCGCCCACGACGCAGGTGAGATAGGGGTCTTTGATGAAGTAGTTCGTTCCGTGTCCGATGCCGATGACTCCGCCGATATGCGGATGGATCGCGGGCATAAGGGAGGAAACGTCGCCCATATCGCTGCATCCGGTCGCAAATCCGTCGGACATCACGACTCTGTCTTCGGGCAGGAGCATCTTACCCGCTTCAGTGAGAACGTCGAGGAAATTTGTATCGTTGTATCTCGGAGCCGCGCCGTGCGCGTCTTTCAGTATGAGCTTGCAGCCCATCGCGACCGCCGCTCCTGCGAACGCGCGGTTGATCTTGACGCTGTTGGTCTTTATCGCTTCTACCGTCGCGCCGCGCAGATAGCTTTCGAGCTTGACTCTGTTCGGAATCGCGTTGATCGAGGTCCCGCCCTCGCTGATGATGGGATGGAAACGTATGTGTTCGTTGTCGACGAAGGTCTCGCGCAGAGCGTTTGCCGCCGTCATAGCCGTATTCGCCGCGTAAAGCGCGTTTATGCCGTTTTGAGGCGAGCCTCCCGCGTGAGCCGACTTGCCGATGAACTCAGCCGTTTTGAGCATAAAGCCGTTCGATCCCTTGGGGCAGGTGAGCTTGTCGCCGCCGCCCGCGTGGAGCATCATAGCCATATCCACGCCGTCAAGTACGCCGCGGTAGATGAACTCCGGCTTGCCGCAGAGGTAGTGTATTATCCCTTTTTTCATAAGATCATAGCGGAAATCGGTCTCGATGAGTTCTTCCGCGGGGACGGCGATGAGCCTGATCCTGCCGCAGAGAGCGTCAAGCGCGTGAGGCGCTTTGAGTCCGATCGCGACGCCGAGCAGTCCCGCCGACTGGCAGTTGTGACCGCAGGCGTGTACCGCGCCCGTCTCCTTGTCGCACTCCGGATGCTCGGGTATCACGAGCGAGTCAAGCTCGCCGAAGATCGCGACCGTGGGTCCTTCGCGGCCGGTGTCGACGTCTGTATAGAAGCCGGGGATGTCGCCCATCTCGTGAAGAGTGTATCCAAGCTCCTCGTAGCGCTCCTTGAGGTATGCGTGGGTCTTCCACTCCTTGTAGCCGGACTCCGGATGCTTCCAGATGTGCCGCTCCGCGTCGAGAACGATCTGTTTTTTCTCTTCGATCCCGTCAAATATGATCTTGAACGTGTCTTCCATTTTCGTCTTTCCTTTCGGGTATCATTTTTATCAAACACAGTTTAGCATACCCGTTAACAAAATGCAAGAAAATAACCGAACAAAAATAAAAAATCCGCGAAAAAACGCTTTTTCCGTTTTTTTCGCGGACCTTTTACGTTACGTTTATCAGTTTACGAAACCGTTGTTTACTTTGGACGAAAATTCGTATTTTCCGCAGTCGTTCGAGAAAGCGACGCGTCCGTCGGAGGATATTACCGCGGCTTTTTCCACGGTGTACTTTCCGTCGATCGCCGCGCGGACGACGTACGAGAGTTTTCCGGTGTACGTCCTTGATTTTCTTGCTTCGAGCAGGTTGCCCGACTTCATTTCCCAGCGCGAGATATATCCGCCTACCGTTTGTCCGCCGCGGCAGAAGGTGTATCCCGAGCCGTACTCGACGTGGTAGGAGTCGTCCTTATAGTACTTTGTTCCCGAGGGGAGAGAGTCTGATATCCTGAAAGTAAAGTAGCTGAGGTCGGTGGTGATCTTATAGTCTATATCTATCCGGTAAAAGCCTTCTCCGAGAGAAGATACGCTCTTGTCGAGGGTGATCTCGTCGCACTTTCCCGCGGCGTTCTCGAGCGTTTCGCCCGAGGCGTAATAGCTCGCGAGGACTATGACTCCGTCGTCGGAAGAGGCTTCAAAGCCGCTTAGCGTATTGAGATCGACCGAATATCTTTCAAAGCCCTTCAAAGTTATCTCTTCGGTCTTTCCTCCGCGCGTCAAAGTGAAATTCGCGCCGTCGGGCGATATCCGTCTGCACGAAAGATAGTACAGTCTTTGCAGGTCGTATGAGTCAAAATCGGACTCTCTCGCCGCAATATAGCGGTCGTACTTCTGCGCGTCGTCCGGGTATATATCGGATGCCGTGACGAGCGCGAGGGAGGTCAGCGAAACGTCCTCGTCGACGCTCTCCCCTCCGGACCGCAGATACGCCGTCCCGTCGGAGTTTTCTGTATAAGCGGAAGCCTTTATCTCGTTATACAGCGCCGAGGCGGACGGATAGTCTCCGAGCTTGACGAGCGCGAACGCGAGCGCGAGCCGCGCCTCGGCGGAGTAGTCCTTCTTCGTTTCGGCTATCTCGAGCACCTCGTCGAGTACGGGACTGCCGAGAGAAGACAGCGCGAGATAGGAGTAACAGAGCTCCTCCGCGTTTTTGAACGAGTCGTTCCGCAAACAGAGCTTCAAGTTGTTTTTTATGTTTTCTTTTGTCGACGGGGAAAGCGCCGACAAAGACAGGGCGCAGATCAGAGAAGTGAGGCGGAAGTCGCCGGCGGAGTACGGCAGAAGGCTGATAAGACCGTATTTTTTGTGATCGTTGTTAAGAGCGCGGGCAAGCTCGAGCGAGTTGTCTTTGAGCTCGCTTTCGTTCTGCGTGAATTCGCTCAAAAGCTCCGACGCTGAAATGAAAGCCGCCTTTGCGTCCGCGCGGGCGGTATCGCCGCTTACCGACTTGTAAAGCACGGAAAGGTATTCTCTTTGGCCGGGCGAGCAGAACGTGAGGTTCATCGGGAACCTCGCGGGCTTGATATCCTTCAGCTCATCGAGGGCGAGCGGGACAGTTATGAACGCGCCGACTCCGCTTTCGATCACGTTGAGACGGCTTTCGATCCCGTCCCTGAAGTCGCCGCATTCGGACGTGACTCTCAGCGTGTAAGCTCCGACGGGCAGCTCTCCGAAATCTATAAACCCGCGCTTTCCGGGGGTGTATTCGCCGGTCAGCGTCCTTTCGGAAACAGTGTTTTCGCCGTCGCTCAACTCCGCCGTAACTTCATACGGCTCGCCCTTTGTCAGCGCTTTTCCCGAGAGCTTGAACGATACGCACACCGAGTCGCCCGAAAGATAGTTTTTCGAGCTTTCGACGTCGATGAAAGCGGGCAGGGTGGATATGACGGAGGTGACCGACTGACCGATATACGCGTCGGTTTTGTCGACGCTCTTTCCGATGCGCGCGATGGAGGTGAGCCTCCACGACGTTACGTTGTCCGGAACGTCGAAGACGAGCTCCGCCTCGCCGTCGGGATCCAGAACGACGTCCGTGAATACGGGATTGTTTTCGAAGCGCGTCCTTATAACGTAGTCTTTTTTCGCGTTACTGGCGATGATCGGGGATTCACTGTCTTCGAACTCATATACGTCTCCGCCCTTTTCCGTCGCGGCTCCGGCGGAGAACGCGTTGAACATCACCTTCTGTATATAACTGTTGTACACGGGACGCTCCGGGCGGCCCGCGCTCACGTAATATGACGCCAAAGCGTCGAACGTCTGCTCCTTCAGAGCGAAGCAGGCTTCGTCGACGACAGACAGAGTGAGCAGCGCGCCGGAGGCGGCTTTGCCGTCCGCGTACGTCGCTTTTACCCTGACGGACGCCTTGTCTCCGGGGCGGTATTCGGTCTTGTCTGTCAAAACTTCAAGCTCGAGCTTGTTGTCATCGGGGTCAAATGACGCAGACGTCAACAGACCGCACGGTCTGCCTTCGTCGAAGAAGGCGAGCGAGATACAGATGCCCGACGCGTATTCACGTTTGAAGGGGAAGGAGCATACGTTCCCGTCGGGGTAAAACCTGTCGTATCCGCCCTTATAGTAGACAGTCAGCGCCCTGTTATCGGGTTTGGTGTCGGGAGAGGGAATAAATACTACGTTGACCTCTTCTCCCGTCTTGTATTTTTGTTTGTCGGTCGTCAGCGAACTGCTCGGGTTGCTTGGACCGACAAAACGGTTCCTGCCTCCGTTTGCGAACAGCTTGAGTTTGACTCCGTCGAGGGAGACGTCGTAATAATAGTATTCGTTGTCTTCGGCGTCTTCGACGTGTTTAAGACGCAGGACTCCGTTCTCCGCGGTCATTTTTTCCTTCATTATGACCGTATCCTTCGTTTCCCAGTTATAGAGCGGCAAAAAGACCTTGTTTATCGCGTCGTATCTTTGTCCTGACTGCTTTTTTTCATAAGTGATCTTTCTCAGCTTCACGTCGAGCGTTTTTGTGACGCTGTTTCCGACCGTAGAGAGCGGAAAGTCGACCGAACGCACGTCTTCCGCGCTCTTTATCCCGGACAGATCGAGCTCGTTAGTGCGTATGACGGAATAAACGCCCGTTTCGTCCTCCTCCGTTTTTTCTCTTTTGAGCCAGGTATCGAAGTGAAAAAACACCGCGCTCGCCCGAGCCGTAAGGTCGGTCATCTCGTTGCCCGTAAGACGCGAGGTGACAAAGAGATTTCCGGGATAGTTCGATTCGGTATACGCCGCGCTCGCCCTGAAGCTGAACGTCGCCTCGCCGTTTTCGTCGGTGACGCTTTCGCGGGAGTAGCCCGTTCCCGTCTCGAAGACAAAGCGCAGTCCCTCGGCGGGGGTGCCGTCGAAATAGGACGCCGTAAGCGTCACGCTCGCCGTTTCTCCCTTGACGTAGCACGGCTTGTCAAAGACGAGCGACGCCCTGTATTTCGGCTTGTCCTCCTCCGTTACCGACAGCAACTTGCTGTACAGGGTCTTTCCGTCCGAAGTGAAGACGCTCAAGGTGACGGATCCGAACGTATAATCGTCGAAGGAATAGCTTCCCGAAAAACTCCCGTCCGCGCGAAGCTCGAGAGGCATTTTTTCGGTCCCCGTGAAGGAGTACCACAGCCTTTCGCCCTCTTTCGGCTCGTAAGCGGTGAAACCGGTGAAGTTCACCGTGTCGGAGGAAAAGTATTCTTCTCTGTCTGTATAAAGGAAGAAAGGCGTTGAAAGACGGGGACTGTATCCCGGATACAGTTTGTAAAAGCCGTAGTACATATAACTATTGATCATAAACGGGATCAGCAGACTTTCTTCTCCGGAGGTCACGCGGAGCAGTATTCCCGAAGCGGAAGCGGAGTCGAACGCAAACGTCGCTCCTCCGTGAGGATCGGTCGCGACCGGCGCCGGCGTAAAAACGTCGGAGTCCGGGATGTAGTATTTCCACAGCGGCAGATATTCGATCTTCGCGCCCTCGACCGGCTCGCTGCCGTTTTTTGCCGCGATCAGCGTGACGTGTTTTTCCGTCACCTCGACGTGACACGATATATCGCTGACCTGGAGCAGAACGCGCCTTTCGTCGGATCTCTCCGGATCGGACCGGTCGGTCGCCTTTATCGCCAGTATGTAAGCGCCCTTGTCAAGTCCGGGGATCAGACAGTCGTACCGTACTTTGGTATCGGGCTCTTTTTCTACCGGGACCTCCGCGACCTTCCTGAGGTCGGAGACGTCGTATCCCTTTCCCTCGCCGAGCAGAGCAAGCACCTTCGAAGTCAATTCGTCCGCGCCCTCGAGCTCGTATACGCCGGCTTCGAAGTCGTACCCTGCGTCATTTTCGGACCTGTAACCGTGAATGTCGAAGGAGCACAGACTTACCTGTCCGGGGCGGGGGAAGTGATCTGCTTTATCGAAGAAAAGATCGAGCTTGCTCGCTTCGTATGACGAGCTCCCCGAGGTGATGAAGCTGAAGGAGACGTCCTCCTCGGAGACGTCTCCGAATACGGAGGTCAGACCCTTTTTGA
The DNA here is from genome assembly GCA_902785485.1 of uncultured Ruminococcus sp. Taxonomy (GTDB): domain Bacteria; phylum Bacillota; class Clostridia; order Oscillospirales; family CAG-272; genus RUG13077. The sequence goes on from CACZZA010000077.1 coordinate 6,195, forward strand.
TAAAAACGGTGTATTCGCATCGCTTATCAAGCTCACTGGACGGCAGGATCAGCAGGGTCTTGCCGTCGGGGTAAAGCTTTGCGGTGTACTCGAAAGAGGGCGATACGCCGACGAACCGAGATACGTCGGTCTTGCCCGCGAGTTTTTCGGAGAACACGATCTCGATACCGGTGTTGACCGGAACGTCCATGGCTTTGTTCGCGGGGATCGTGGAGGAAACTCCGAAGCGCTCTCCGGTCTCGAACGCGAACGAGATCTCGGGTCTGTTTTTATTCCCGACGCAGAATTTTATATTACTTCCCGAAGGGAGCGTTTCAAGCGTATCAACACGGAATTCCGTATCGCTGAGCTTTGAGAACGCCAGCTTTGTTTCGGGGACGAGATAGGTGTATTCCGCGAGCGGGCCGATGTCGCCGGGCGACTTCGTCACGACCCTGAACGACGGCTTGTCTCCGACCGTCCTCCCGGAGGCTTCGAGAGGAGTGACCTCGATCCCGTTGAAAAAATCGGGCAGGTCTCCCACGCCTCCCGTGTGGATCAGCGTCACGGCGGGGTCTTTGTCTCCTCCCTCTATTATCACAGGCTTGCCGGTTTTATTCCCGTCTGCACTTGAACAGGCGGCAAACAGAGAAAGGCTCATCAACAGGACGAGCAGCAGCGAAACGGTCCTTTTCATAATATATAACTTCTCCTTTCGGCGGTCGGGCGGAGTTTTCTTTCCGATTTTACAGACGTATTTTAACATAAAAAGTTTTATCGTTCAATAATTTTTTGTGAAGATTAGATAAACTATTGTGAACTTATGCGAAATTTCGCCCGAAAGACGGGTCAAGGTCGTTGACAAGCGGACAAAATCGGCGTATAATATATCCGTGAAAAAATGCGATCTTTTAAAGATCATACTGAAAGAAGGAGTAACAATGACAAAAGTCGATATTTTTTCGGGATTTTTGGGAGCGGGCAAGACCACTCTCATCAAAAAGCTTATAAAAGAGGCGTTCGCGGGCGAAAAGCTCGTTCTCATCGAAAACGAATTCGGTGAGATCGGCATCGACGGCGGATTTATGCAGGACGCGGGCATCACGGTAAACGAACTCAACTCCGGATGCATCTGCTGTTCGCTCGTCGGCGATTTCGGCGAGGCGCTGAAAAAGGTCGTCAAGGAGTACTCTCCCGACCGTATCCTCATCGAGCCGTCGGGCGTTGGCAAGCTCTCCGACGTCATCAAGGCGGTGCAGGACGTCCACAGCGAAGAACTCGTCCTCAACAGCTTCACGACCGTCGTCGACGCCAAGAAAGTCAAGATCTATATGAAGAACTTCGGCGAATTCTTCAACAATCAGGTCGAATTCGCAAACTCTATCGTCATGAGCCACACCGGCGGACTTGACGAGGAAAAGATCAACACCGCCCTTGCGATGCTCCGCGAGCATAACTCGGGAGCGGAGATCATCACGACCGACTGGAACGAGCTTGACGGCAAACAGATCCTCGCCGCGATGGAGCATAAAGACACTCTCGCGGAAGAGCTTCGCAAGCTCGCCGAGGAGACCGCCGAGGAAGAGGCGAGACTCCACGAGCACGAACATCATCACCATCATCACGACGACGATGACGAAGACGAGCACGAGCATCATCACCATCATCACGACGACGATGACGAAGACGAACACGAACATCACCATCATCATCACGGACACCACCACGCGGACGACGTCTTTACGTCCTGGGGCAGGGAGACCGCGGTCAAGTTCACCGAAGAGGGGCTTCGCAAGGCTCTCGCCGCGCTCGACAACGCGGAGGAATACGGCTCCGTGCTTCGCGCAAAGGGCATCGTTCAGGCGCAGGACGGCGGCTGGATCCACTTCGACTACGTTCCCGGCGAATGCGATATCCGCCGCGGCAGCGCGTCCACGACGGGCAGGCTCTGCGTCATAGGCGCCGAGCTGAAGGAAGACAAGCTCCCCGCGCTGTTCGGTCTGTGACGCCGGAAGGGTAAGATAATATGCCTGAGACCAACGATATTCCGGTATATTTGTTTACCGGCTTTCTCGATTCGGGAAAGACTAAATTCATAAACGAAACGCTCGCCGACAAAAACTTCAACAAGGGCGAAAAGACCCTCGTTCTCCTGTGCGAGGAGGGCGAGGAGGAGGTCGACCTCTCTTCGTTCGGCGACTCCGTCACCGTCGAGACGATAAGCGACGAGAACAGCCTGTCTCCGGACCGCCTGACCTCGCGTTTCAAACGCTCCGGCGCGGAACGCGTGATGATCGAATACAACGGTATGTGGCAGCTCAACAGCCTGTACTACGCGATCCCCGACGACTGGATGATCTATCAGCAGATAGCATTCTTCGACGCGTCGACCTTCGAGGTCTATAACTCGAATATGCGCAGCCTCGTCGTCGACAAGATACAGAACGCCGACCTCTGCGTGTTCAACCGCCTCTCGAAGGACGAGGACTTTATGCCTTATCACAAGGCGGTGCGCGCGCTCTCCCGCCAGGCGAACATCATCTACGAGGAGAAGGACGGCACGATCCGTTACGACGAGATCGAAGATCCGCTCCCGTTCGATATAAACGCGCCGGTGGTCGAGATAGAGGACCGCGACTTCGCGCTGTTCTACCGCGACCTCACCGAAGACCTCGCGAAGTACGACGGCAAGACCGTCCGCTTCAAGGGAGTCGTCGCAGTGAACAAAAAGCTCCCTAAGAACACCGTGCTTATCGGACGTCACGTCATGACCTGCTGCGCGGCTGACATCGCCTTCAACGGGATGGTATGCGTGGCGAAGAACGCGCAGAACTTCCTTTCCTACGACTGGGCGGACGTCGAAGGGAAAATAGTCATCGAAAAGAACAAGGTCTACCGCGACAAGGGACCCGTACTCTACGCGGACAGCCTTGTAAAATGCGAGCCGCTTCCCAAGGACGAGCAGGTAGCTACGTTCTATTGATAAACGATACATT
>CACZZA010000077.1:9175-11324 GCA_902785485.1 uncultured Ruminococcus sp.
ACATTGAAAAACGGACTGCTTTGGTAATAAAACAGCCCGTTTTTTGTGAAAGGGAATATATGGAAAAAGACAACGCAACGCAAAATACCGCGCCGCACCCGCTGACGGAAAAACGGTGGTTTTTGTACCTTACCGAATTCATATCCGGCGTGTCGGTGATGGCGGTCGAGCTGGGCGCGTCGCGCCTGCTCGCGCCCTACTTCTCGTCCTCGCAGATCGTCTGGACGATAATAATAGGAATGATAATGGTCGCGATGGCGCTCGGCAATATCTACGGCGGACGGATCGCCGACAAACGCCCCGATCCCGCCCTGCTTTACAGACGCATACTGATAGCGTCCCTTTGGTTCGCGGGCGTGCCGTTTCTCGGGCGGTATATCATCATCGGAGTATCGGGACTTCTCGTTTTTTCGGTCAGCACGTATTTTCTCATCATAGCGGCGTTCGTTTCATGCGCTCTGCTGTTCGTCTTTCCGCTCTTTCTGCTCGGCACGGTCACCCCGTCGCTCGTCAAATTCGCGATGAAGGACCTCGGCGAGAGCGGCAAGGTCGTAGGGCGGCTCGGTGCGTGCAACACCGTCGGCTCGATCATAGGAACGTTCCTGCCGACGTTCGTCACGATCCCGTCGATCGGCACGGCGTACTCGTTCCTGCTGTTCGCGGGACTGCTTCTGACGCTCGCCGTCGCGTATTATCTGTTCTCGGGACGAAAGGTGAAATACGCCTGGTCGTGCGTCGCCGTCGTGATATATATAGTGTTCCTCATCCTCTCGAAGAACTCGTCGCTCGCGTTCTGGAACGAGAACAAGATCTACGAGGGAGAGTCGGTATATAACTACCTGCTCGTCAACGAGGACGACTCGAAAATATCGCTTTCGACCAACGTGATGTTCGGCGTGCAGTCGGTCAAAATGAAGGAAGAGGGATTGACCGGGATGTACTATGACTACGCGCTCGCCGCCCCGGTGATGACGGGGAGGGAGAAAGGACATTCCGTCCTCGTGCTCGGCGGAGGAACGGGGACTTACGCGTCCCAGACGTTGAAATATTTTGACGGATGCGGGATAGAGAGCGTCGAGATCGACGAAAAGATCACGCGGCTCAGCCACGAGTATTTTTCAATGCCCGAAGACGTCGTCTGCATCGACTACGACGGACGCGCCTATCTCGAAGTGACAGACAAAAAATACGACGTTATTTTAGTCGACGCCTATCAGGATATAACGATCCCGTTCCAGATGTCGACGTCCGAATTTTTCTCGCTCGTCGCAAAGCGGCTCGACGCCGGCGGTGTTATGGCGGTCAACCTGAATATGCGTTCGGGAGAGGGAGGCATCACCGACTACATCTGCGATACCATCGCGTCGGTCTTTCCGTACGTCTCGACGGTCGACGTCACGGGAAGCACGAACAGAGTGCTTTTCGCCTCGTTCGAGGGCGACCCGCGTTCTTTACTCGAAAAAGAGCTTTATAAGCAGAACAGCGACGAACTGCGCGGATTTCTCGGTCATATCGTCGACCGGATAGAGCCGTACGCGGGCGGCAAACGCATACTGACCGACGACAGAGCGCCCGTCGAACTGCTCGGAATAAAAGCGATAGACGGGATAATCTCCGACGAGCTGTCGTACTATCGCGCGATCTACGAACGCGAGGGATTCAAAGGACTATTCAGAGCATTAGGAATTGAATGAGTAATGGGTGAAAGTGTTTGCACTCGGTCTCAGTCGTCGCGGCACGCGACGAAGTGAAGCCGCCGGTCGGCGCGGCACGCGCCGAAGTGAAGACGCTACGCTAGTGAAGACGCGCCGAGGGCGCTAATGAAGACGCTACGCTAACGAAGACGCCGCCGAGGGCGGCTAACTGAGAGTAGCAAGCGAAAGACTGAGAGTAGCAAGCGAAAGAAACCAAACTTCACCTACGGTGCCGAGCCATTTGGCAGTTATGGAAATAATTGTCGCTGAATGAGCGGTAGTGTTCCAAATGGCGATGCGAACGATAATTACAAGCGTAATAACAAGATAATATCTACGGAGCGAGATAAAGGGTAGGACTCCTCGTTTAGGTGTGGGGAGGTCGAGGAGGGGAGGAGTTGCGCTTCCGCGCGAATGTGGCGGAAGTGCCTCCTAACCCCCTCCTCGTTGCCCTT
>CACZZA010000078.1 GCA_902785485.1 uncultured Ruminococcus sp.
CTTTCTTTGCGCACTTTCTTTCGGCAACCGAAAGAAAGTGCGAGAACAAACGTCCTTCGCAAATCTAACGTTCCCGTTCCACTACGTCATAGAATAACGTGCCCGCGCCGTTTTTCTATGACTCGCCCCTCTATTTTGCCCTTTCTTTGCGCACTTTCTTTCGGCAACCGAAAGAAAGTGCGAGAACAAACGATCTCCTCAAATCTAACCTTCCCGTTCCACTACGTCATAGAATAACGCGTCCGCACCGTTTTTCTATGACTCGCCCTCTATATTCTTGTTTACCTTTCTGATGAAATCTAAAAAAACGGTTTGTATGGCTGTTTTTCGCAAAAAATAAGAGAATGGTTTTTACAGCCTCGTTTTTGGCGGAAAGGGGCGTTCCGGAATTTGTTCCCGAACTCTTGAAGTTTTGCCCCTTCCGTGATACAATAATAACGGAAGACAACGCTTTATGCGCTTGAAAAGGAGGTAACTCTCATGGATAAAGCAAAACTCAAAGAGGAAGCGAGACTTCTCGCTGAGGAATTCATCGTCGGAGCAAAACTGAAAAAGGGAGATCTCGCCGTTATAGGATGCTCGACGAGCGAGGTCGGAGGCTCGAAGATAGGCTCAGACTCAAGCCTCGACGTCGCCGAGGCGGTGTTCGAGGGACTCTACGGAGTGTTTTCGGAAAAAGGAATATATATCGCCGTCCAGTGCTGTGAACATCTCAACCGCGCGCTCATCACCGAGGCGGAGGTCCTGCGCGACGACCGCGAGATCGTCAACGCCGTGCCTCAGCTCCACGCCGGAGGCGCGTTCGCGATGACCGCTTACAAGACGTTCGCCCACCCCGTCGCAGTCGAGCATATCCGCGCCGACGCCGGGATAGATATAGGCGACACACTGATAGGTATGCACATAAAAGAGGTCTGCGTACCCCTCCGCGTCAAAAACAACAAGATCGGAGAGGCGCACGTCGTCTGCGCCCGCCACCGCCCGAAATATATAGGCGGAGAACGCGCTGTTTATGATAAGAATTTGATGTGAAAATGAGCTGCAAACGCAGCTCATTTTTCTTTCGCACTCGGTCTCGCAGCAGTCGGCGCGGCACGCGCCGAAGTGATGTGCGCTTCGCGCGTGATGTTCTGCTGCGCCGAGTGATGCGCGCTTCGCGCGTGATGTCGCCGACACAGTCGGCTAACTGAGAGTAGCAAGCGAAGGCACAATCCCCCACCTACGGCGCCAAGCCCTTTGATAGTTACGGAAACGATAGTCGCTGAATGAGCGATAGTGTTTTCAAAGGGCGATGCGAACGGCGCTTACAAGCGAAAGAACAAGACAACGCCTACGGAACAAGATAAGCGATAGGACTCCCGTCAGGTGTGGGGTGGTCGAGGAGGGGAGGAGTTCGGACAGATACATTCGGAATATCACGCTTTTCCGGATGGATCTGTCCGTTCCTGACCCCCTCCTCGTTGCCCTTTCTTTGCGCACTTTCTTTCGGCAACCGAAAGAAAGTGCGAGAACAAACGTCTTCCGCAAGAACAAAAGTAAAACAACAAACGTTTCCGCAAGAACAAAATCTCTCACAACCCATCGCTTCACCTAACAGGAAAACGAAAAAAACACCTTTTTTTCTACTTTTTTTCGTTTTCCTGTTGACTTTAGCGTGATAAAGTGGTAAACTGTACGGGTAAAAACAACAATCATCCGGAGGACGTTACATGGCTATCATCAAAAACCCTTCCGTCGACAGGCTTTTCAAGGCGATACTGCTGCTTGAGAACGAGGACGAATGTTATCGTTTTTTCGAGGACGTCTGCACGATAAAGGAAGTCCAGGATATGGCGCAGAGGCTCGACACCGCGATCCTGCTCGACGAGGGAGAGAACTATCAATCCATCACGGAAAAGATCGGCATCAGCACGGCGACGATAGGACGCGTCAGCAAATGCCTCAAATACGGCGCGGGCGGCTACGTCAAGGCGCTCGAAAGACTTAAAAACGGAGAAAAGAAATGAAAAACACAATGCCGCTCGACCTTTCCGACTCGGTCGTTCAAAGACTGTGTTCTCTGTACGATTCGTACGGATATACCAAATACAAAATGAGCAAGTTCGAGGAATACGATCTCTATTCCAAAAACAAGGACTTTCTCATCGCGGACGAAGTCATCACGTTCAACGACGGGGGACGCCTTCTCGCGCTCAAACCCGACGTCACGCTTTCGATAATCAAGAACTGCGAGACCTTTTCCTCCTTCTGCCAGAAACTGTATTATAATGAAAAGGTCTACCGCCCCTCGGGCGAGACTCATTCGTTCCGCGAGATCACGCAGACGGGACTCGAATGCATCGGCGAGATCGACCTCTACACGCTCTGCGAGGTGCTTTCGCTCGCGGCGAAGAGCCTTTCTTCCGTCTCGGACGATTACGTCATCGACGTCGGTCACGTCGGCATCCTCGACCGCGCGTTCGTCGCCTGCGGGATCGAAGGCGGACTGCGCGAAAAACTTACTGCTCTCATAGGCGAAAAAAATCTCCACGAGCTGCGCGGGATATGCGTATCTTCGGGCGTGTCGGAGGCTGATATAGAGCGCGTTTCGCTCTTCATCACCGAACACGGGAGAGCGGACGACGTTCTTCCCGTCTTCGAGCGGGCGTTCCCGGGAGACTCCGACGCTTTTGACGAACTGAGATACGCTTTGACCTTCGCAAACTCCGAAAGCGGCAAAGAACGGCTGTCCGTCGACTTTTCGGTCATCGCGAGCGCCGGATACTATAACGGAGCGGTGTTCAAGGGGTACGTTCGCGGGTGCGCGGACGCGGCGCTGTCGGGCGGTCAGTACGGCAACCTCGTCAAGCGTATGGGCAAGGACGCTGACGCCCTCGGATTTGCGGTCTACGTCGACGAGATAGTCAAATCGTCTTCAAAGCCGAAGGAGTACGACGCAGACGCCGTTATACTCTACGACGGCGGCACGGATATCGAAAAACTGAAAAAAGAAACCGAAAAATACAGACAAAAATACGGCAGAGTCCTCGTCGAACGGAGTATCCCCGAAGCGTTCCGCGCGAAAGAGACCGTCGACCTGAGAACGAACGGAGGAGCGAAATGAAAGAATATATCAATATCGCGCTCCCGAAGGGAAGGCTCGGCGAAAAGGTCTACGGGATGCTCGAGAGCGCCGGGTACGAATGTCCGTCCATCCGCGAGGAGAACCGCAAGCTGATATTCGAAAACGAAGAAAAAGGCGTGCGTTACTTCTGGGTCAAGCCGTCGGACGTCGCTATCTACGTTGAGCGCGGCGCCGCAGACATCGGCATCGCGGGAAAAGACATACTCGCCGAGTATTCGCCCGATGTGTTCGAGCTGCTCGATCTCAAAACCGGCGTTTGCAGGATGGCGGTCGCGGCGAAAAAGGACTTCCGCGACGACCGCGAAAGACCCCTTCGCGTGGCGACAAAGTTCACGAACTGCGCGACGAGGTTTTACGCGTCGAAGGGGCGCGAGATCGACATCATCCACCTAAACGGCTCGATAGAGCTTGCGCCGATACTCGGTCTGTCCGACGTCATCGTCGACATCGTCGAGACCGGGAAAACGCTGAGGGAAAACGATCTCTGCGTCGTCGAAACTCTCTTCCCGATAAGCGCGCGGCTGATCGCCAACAAATCGTCGTTCAGGTTCAAGAGTGGGGAGATCGAAACGCTCGTTTCGTCCCTCGGCAAAGTCATAGAAGCGAAAGAGGAAACAAAGTGATAAAGATCCTTGAATACGGCAAAACGCCGTCCGAAGAACTGTTTCTTCGTACAGATCTGAGTTCTCAGGTCGGGGAGACGGTGTCCGAGATAATCAAAAACGTAAGAGAAAACGGCGACAAAGCGCTTTACGAATACTGCCTGCGCTTCGACGGAGCGAAGCTCGATTCTCTCGTAGTCACCAAAGACGAGATCGACGAAGCCTTCGCCCGCGCGGATAAAGAACTTGTCCGAGTGCTTGAAAGGGCGGCGCGCAACATCCGCGAGTTCCACGAAAAACAAAAGCGCAACGGCTTTATTATAGCCCGCGAGAACGGGACGGTCTCGGGTCAGCGCGTTATACCGCTCGATTCGGCGGGACTTTACGTTCCCGGAGGCACGGCGGCTTATCCGTCGACCGTGCTGATGGACGCGCTCCCCGCGAAGATCGCGGGAGTCGGCAGGCTCTGCGTCACGACTCCTCCCGACAAAAACGGCAAGGTCGGGGACGCCATACTCATCGCCGCCCGTATCGCCGGAGTCGATACTATTTACAAGACGGGCGGAGCGCAGGCGATAGCGGCGCTCGCGTACGGCACGGAGACGATAAAAAAGGTCGACAAGATCGTCGGTCCGGGCAACGCTTTCGTAGCGGAAGCAAAGCGCCGGGTCAGCGGAGTCGTCGGGATAGATATGATCGCGGGACCGAGCGAGATACTCGTCGTTTCCGACGGCAAGTCATCCCCGCGCGTCATCGCGGCGGATATGCTTTCGCAAGCCGAACACGACAAAAACGCGACGGCTGTTCTGCTTACGGACGACCGCGCTTTCGCCGAAAAAGTCAGCGAAGAACTCGAAAAACAGATACCTCTCCTTCCGAGGAGAGAGATCGCCCGCGCGTCGATAGACAATAACGGAAAGATCATCGTCGCTCCTACGCTCGATCTGGCGATTGACCTTGCGAACGAGCTTGCACCCGAGCATCTCGAGCTTTGCGTCGACGAGCCTTTCGCTTATCTCGGCAAGCTCCGCCACGCGGGATCGGTCTTTATGGGGCGCAGCTGTCCCGAAGCGCTCGGAGACTATCTTTCGGGCGCGAACCACACTCTCCCGACAGGGGGAACGGCGAAGTTCTCGAGTCCGCTTTCGGTCGACGATTTCGTCAAAAAAATGCAGTACACTTATTACACGTCCGATTCACTCGGCGAGGTATATAAAGACATCGCGCTTTTCGCGCGCACCGAAGGACTCGAAGCGCACGCGAGGTCGGCGGAGGTCAGATTCGAGGAGGAACAATGAGCCGCTTTTTCAGTGAAAAACACGCGTCTCTCGAGCCGTACGTCCCGGGAGAGCAACCCAAAGAAAGAAAATACGTAAAACTGAACACGAACGAGTCGCCTTTTTCCCCTGCGCCGCTCGCAGTCGCCTACGCAAGGTCGGTGATCGGAACACTCGAGCTTTACTCGGATCCGGAGCTGCGGGACCTTTGCGACGTCGCTTCAAAATATTTCAGAGTCGAAAAGGACGAGATCATCTTCACGAACGGCTCGGACGAGATCCTCGATTTCGCGTTCTCGGCGTTCTGCGACGAAAAGCACCCGGCGGTGTTTCCCGATATAACGTACGGTTTTTACCCGGTCTTCGCGGAAAAGTACGGCGTACCGTACGAGACTTTCCCGCTTGAAAAAGACCTTAGTATCGACGTCGAAAAGTATATCGGCGTCGGCAAGACGGTCTTTCTCGCCAACCCGAACGCGCCGACCGGTATCGCGCTCCCGCTCGAGGACATAGAGCGGATCATCCGCTCGAACCCGGATAACGTCGTTATCATCGACGAAGCGTACGTCGATTTCGGAGCGCAGAGCGCGGTAAAGCTGATAAAAAAATACGATAATCTGCTCGTCACGCAGACGTTCTCGAAGTCGCGAAGCCTCGCCGGAGCGAGGCTCGGTATGGGGTTTGCCTGCAAAGAGCTGATACGCGACCTCAACACTCTGCGTTATTCGACTAACCCCTATAACGTCAACCGCGTCACCGAGAACGCCGGCATCGGCGCTCTGCTCGACGACGCGTACATGAAAGAAAACTGCAAAAAGATAATCGAAAACCGCGAATATACCGTTTCCGAACTCAAAAAGCTCGGTTTCGAGGCGACCGACTCGAAGGCGAATTTTATCTTCGTGAAGCACCCGAAGATCGGAGGAAAAGAACTGTACCTCAAGCTGAAGGAGAGGGGAGTGCTCGTCCGCCACTTTGAAAAAGAGCGGTTGAAAGACCATAACAGGATCACGGTAGGAAGTCTTGAACAGATGAAGAGATTTATCAAAGAGACCTCCGAAATACTGGAGGAAGTAAAATGAGAAAAGCGGAGATAAAAAGAAAAACGAACGAAACGGATATAACGCTCGCCCTCGACCTCGACGGGAAGGGAGAAAGCTCGATAGATACGGGAGTCGGATTTCTCGACCACATGCTTACTCTGTTCGCGCGTCACGGCTGTTTCGATCTCTCGCTGAAATGCGTCGGGGACACCTGCGTCGACGACCATCATACGGTCGAGGATTGCGGCATCGCGCTCGGTATGGCGTTCAGACAGGCGATAGGAGATAAAAAAGGCATCAACCGATACGGATGCTTCGTTTTGCCGATGGACGAGGCGCTGCTCGTCGCCGCGGTAGATTTTTCGGGCAGGGCGCTCCTTGCCTATACTCCGGGCAGGCTGAACGAAAAGGTCGGAAATTTCGACACGGAGCTTATAAAGGAATTTTTCCTCGCTTTCGTGCGGAACTCCGAGATCACCCTGCATCTTAAAAGGCTCGACGGAGAGAACACGCATCATATCCTCGAGGGAATGTTCAAGGCGGCGGCGAGGAGCCTTCGCATTGCGGTCTCGACCGACGAGAGGCTGAAGGATATGATCCCGTCGACAAAAGGAATACTGTGATGATAGCGATAATCGACTACGGAGTAGGCAATCTCTTCTCGCTCTCGTCTTCGCTCAAAAGCATAGGGCAGGACGCCGTCGTCACGGGCGACGAAAAGGTCATACGCTCGGCTGACAAGGTGATACTTCCCGGAGTCGGAGCCTTCGGCGACGCGGCAAATAAACTCCGCGCGACGGGACTTGACAGGACCGTCGTCGGGCTTGCGAAAGAGGGGAGACCTCTGCTCGGCATCTGTCTCGGTATGCAGCTCCTGCTCGGGGGAAGCGACGAGTTCGGAGCGCATCGCGGACTCGGACTCATAAACGGAGAGGCGCGATACATCGGCGGCGCGATCGAAAAGGGACTCAAGATCCCGCACATGGGCTGGAACGCCCTGCATTTCACCAAAGCCTGCCCGATATTCAAGTATATTAACGAGGGCGAATACGTGTATTTCGTCCATTCGTACCACGGAGAGGGGTGCTTTGACGACGTTGCGGCGACCGTGGAATACGGCGGGACGCTGACGGCGGCGGTCTCGCGCTCGAACGTGTTCGGGTGTCAGTTCCACCCCGAAAAGAGCGGAGACGCGGGACTGCGCATCCTCAAGGCTTTCTGTGAACTCAAGGAGAACGAATTATGCTGATATTTCCCGCGATAGATCTTTACGAAGGCAAGGCGGTCAGACTATATAAAGGAGACTACGACCGTATGACGGTCTATTCCGACGATCCCGTTTCGATAGCGCGCGATTTTGAATCGGCGGGCGCGTACGGGATCCACCTCGTCGACCTCGAGGGCGCGCGGGACGGCGGGACTCCGAACCTCGGTATCGCGCTCGAAATACGCCGTTCGACCGGACTTTTCTGTGAGATAGGCGGCGGCATACGCGATACGGAAAAGCTCGAACGCTATCTCGAAAGCGGCATCGACCGCGCGATCATCGGTACGTCCGCGGTGTCCGACGAAGATTTCCTCGTAAAAGCGTTGGAAAAATACGGCGACAGGATAAGCGTCGGAGTCGATATAAAGGACGGATACGTCGCCGTCAAGGGGTGGAAGGAAAAAAGCCTTGTCCGCTACGCCGACTTTTGCGCGAAGCTCGAACGCCTCGGCGTTTCGCATATTATCGCGACGGACATTTCCAAAGACGGCGCGATGAAGGGCACCAACCGCGAGCTGTACCGCGAACTGACCGAAAAATACAGGTTCGACGTCACGGCGTCGGGCGGAGTATCAAGCTACGATGATATTTCCGCTCTGAAGGAGCTCGGACTGTACGGCGCCATCATAGGCAAAGCGTACTACACCGGCGACATAGATATAAAGAAGGCGGTGGAAACGGCGAAATGATAACGAAAAGGATAATCCCCTGTCTCGACGTGCGCGACGGCCGCGTCGTCAAGGGCGTCAACTTCGCCTCTCTGCGCGATGTTTCGTCGCCCGTCACGTTAGCCGAGTATTATTCCTCGTGCGGCGCGGATGAGCTTGTCTTTTACGACATCACGGCGTCGAGCGACGGACGGAAGCTGTTTACCGATATACTGCGCGAAACGGCGGAGAGGGTATTCATACCGCTCACGGTCGGCGGCGGGATAAACACGGTCGGCGACTTCGACAGAGTCCTCAAATGCGGCGCTGACAAGGTCTCGGTCAATTCGGGCGCGATAAGAGACCCCGACCTCATTTCCCGCGCGGCGGACAAATACGGCAGTCAGTGCGTCGTCATCTCGTGCGACGCGAAACGCGTGGACGGCGTTTTCCGCGTGTTCGCCAAAGGCGGGAGAGAGGACACCGGACTCGAAGCGGTCTCCTGGATCAAAAGATGCGTAGATAACGGCGCGGGTGAAGTCGTACTGAATTCGATCGACACCGACGGAGTCAAAAAAGGCTTCGATCTTGAAATGCTCGACGCGGTCTCGCGCGAGGTCGACGTTCCCGTCATCGCCTCGGGCGGCGCGGGAAATATCGAAGATTTTATCACGCTTTTCAAGACGCTTCCGCGGGTCGACGCGGGGCTTGCGGCGTCGATCTTCCATTTCGGAGAGGTCGACATCCGGGAGTTGAAAAGGGAAATGCAGAAGAACGGCATCCCCGCGAGGATCTGAAAATGAAGATCGGTATTTTTTCCGACGTCCATTACTCGTCGCAGACGCTCAAATGCGGCGTGCGAAAGTGCAGTCTGTCGCTCGGCAAGCTGAAACGCGCGTACGAACGTTTCGTCAGGGAAGGGTGCGGACTTTGTATCTGCCTCGGCGACCTTATCGACAGGGACGGCTCCCGCGAAAAAGACGCGCTCCATCTGCGGGAGGCGGGAGAGGTCTTCCGCTCGTCGGGGATCGAAACTCTTTGCGTCAGAGGAAACCACGACGCGTTCACGTTCGGAAAAGACGAATATTACC
>CACZZA010000079.1 GCA_902785485.1 uncultured Ruminococcus sp.
TTTTATCTCCTGATAAAATCGAATTGAGCAACGGCTTAATTGTCAAGCTACTTGGAATAAAACCTAAAACCGGTAGTTATTCGGACGCCATAGAGTACCTCCAATCGAAGTTCAACAAGAGAAAGGTATTCTTAAAATACGATGCTATCAAGTATGACGTCAACAACAATTTGTTATGTTACCTCTACCTCGATAACAAAACGTTTATAAACCGCCATCTGCTGAAAACAGGATTCGTTGATTTGGATTCTTCAATTGACTTCAAATACAAAAAAACATTTATGGAGGATATCAAAAATGGCTAAGGAATGGATCTTGAATAGTGCTACCAATCGCTTTCAACTAAATTTCAAAAGAAATGTTGGTGCAACGTCAGAAGCTATTAGAAAGTGTGCGCCAAAATCTCTTGAGGAGTGGCAGAAGTATTATTTTGAAAATGTACGTTCTGAGGAACAAATTGTCGATCTTGGGAAGAAGCTGTATGTAAAAATATCCGAAGTCCTTGTTGCAGAAATAGATGAAATCACAGAAGAGGACTGTATCAACTATATCAAACAACTTGTGATCGATAGAACATACGATGGATATGTTCGAGAGATTAAAACAATATATGAGCAGCTTCAAGAAATTGTCAAAGAGAAAATTGAACCTGCACCGGATGAGTGGGATCGTCTATTTAACGTAGATTTCTTTATCAAAATTAACGAACGTTACATCGGCCTTCAGATTAAACCTGTTTCTCAAGTCTCGAGTATTCCTGAAATATACAAAGAAAAAGACATTCAGCACAAATCTCACGAAAAATTTAAAGAAAAATACGGCGGAAGCGTTTTTTATCTGTTTTCCTGCAAAGCCGGAGACAAGAAAATCATTGTCAACACTGAAGTGATTGATGAAATTAAGCAAGAAATCAGTAGGTTAAAAGCAGAATAACATTGCTTCAGCAAGCACTGGAAAAAAATGTACATTTTCCGGCGGCGCCGGCGTAGCTAGTCCCGTTTCTCGCACCAAACAGTACAAATCCGAACCCAAGGCCTATTGGCGAAGGGTTCGGATTTGTCGTTTATTTCGGCAATATGAATTTGACCTCAAGCAAAAAAACAAAAAATGAAAAACGGAGGTCAAGAAAATAAATCTGAACATCGGTAACATCGGAGTCCGGGGGCGCGGGTGTCCGGTGGACACCTCTGCCGAAGGCAGAAGCGCTGACCGAGCCGACAGGCGAGACCCGGCACTATGAATATCTCAAGCAGGATCGTATCGCGCATATACTTCCTATCAGGATAATGCAAGAAAACAGTCCGAAACGCCGTTCCGACGCCATCCCGTCGGAGTCAGGTCCGGCGGGGTCAGGTCCGTCGGAGTCAGGTCCGTCGGAGTCAGGTCCGGCGGGGTGTTTTTCTGCTTTTCGATAAAAAATTATTGACAAACGATAATTCTTGTGGTAAGATGGGGGCGTAACGAAAGAAAAACGGAGGTATTTTTCATGCCCGATCGCAAAACGTCCGCAAAAATATCGCTCGGGATCTGCATCGCGTCTTCGGCGGCGCTCCTGGCGCTCGCAGTCACGTTCCCGAAGTTCTACGAATGGTTCTATTTCCTGTCGCGCTCTCTGTCGGAGGAGAGCGGCGGCATCATCAAGACGGTGACGGTCGCGTTCTATTCTTCCGCGCCGTTCGCGGCGGCGGCGCTCTATATGCTCATACGCCTGCTGCTCAACATCATCAGGGACGAAGTCTTCGTCGTGATCAACGTGACCTATCTGCGGCTTATCTCGTACTGCTGTTTCGGGGTGGTCCTCGTGAACGCGGTCTGCGCCTTTTTCTACGCGCCGCTCTTCATCACGGTCCTCGTCTTCGGCATCGTGGGGACTCTGCTCCGCGTCGTCAAGAACGTGATGCAGTCGGCGGTCGCCCTGCGCGAAGAAAACGACCTTACGATATAAGGAAGCGAGGCTATCCCATGATAACGGTAAATCTTGACGTTATGCTCGCAAAGCGCAAAATGACCTCGCGCGACCTCTCCGCGAAGATCGGCATCACCCCGGCGAACCTGTCGATCCTCAAAACGGGAAAGGCGAACGCCATACGTTTTTCCACTCTCAACGCGATCTGCAAGGCGCTCGACTGCGCGCCCGGCGACATACTCGAATACAGGGAGGACGACGATGAACGGTCTTGATAACAACGTCAAAGCCGAGGGCGGCTCTCCGTCCTCAGATCCTTATTACGAAGCCTTCAAACCCGAAACAGAGGAAAAATATCCGGTCAAACGTTCCGACGCTCTGTTCGCGATCTTCGCTCTCGTTCTCGCCGTGTTCGGCGTGTCCGCGGTCTTCTGGGGAAAGCTGAGACTCGGTTACACGCTCTTTTTCGACGTATCTCTCGTCGGACTGACGCTCTATCTCGCGGGAAAAGATACCGTAATACGCCCCTGCCCCGCCGCCTGCGGGATAATGTCGCTCGTCTGCTCGTGGTCCTTCGCCGTGACCTCCAACTCCGCAGTGCGTTTCTGCGCGCTCATCGCGTCCGCGGCGGGAGGTCTCGTGTGGCTCGCGAACGTCTCGGGCAAGACCGCGCCCCGCGGAGACTATTCTACGGTCTCCACCGCCGCCGGTCCGTTTTTCAAGGGGATCGGGAGCGCTCCCGCGGCGGCGCGGAGTCTCTTTTCCTCGGACAAAGCAAAGTCGAAAACGGCTCTCCGCATCCTTGCGGGCGTCTTCTTCGCCCTGCCGCTGATGCTTATAGCGGCGGCTCTGCTCGGCAACTCCGACGAGGCGTTCTCGTTCCTGCTCAAGACCCTGCGCCGCGATCTCGGCTCGACCTTCGGAAAGATCGCGCTCGGCGCGATAGTCTGTCCGTTCCTTATCGGATACGCGTTCTATCTCAAATTCGGCAAAGCCGATCATACCGAAAAAGAACGCCCGGAAGGAGTCAACACGGCGTCGGTGTCGGCGTTTCTCGGCGCTTTGTCGTCCGTGTATCTCGTCTATCTGTTCTCACAGCTCGCGTATTTCTTCTCGGCGTTCTCCGGCATACTGCCGGCGGGGTACAAATTCACCTATTCCGAATACGCGCGGCGCGGCTTCTTCGAGCTGTGCGTCATTGCGGGGATAAATCTGGTAACGCTCCTTATCGCCGTCGCCGTATCGCGGAAGGACGAAGGGCGTATCCCCGTTCCCGTCCGCGCGATCGGGACTTTTATCTCGGTCTTCACGCTGATAGTCATCGCGACGTCGCTCGCGAAAATGGCGCTCTATATCAAAGAATACGGAATGACGCTGCTGCGGCTCCTGCCCTCGGCGTTCATGGTGTGGATGATCTGCGTTTTTATCTCGCTGACCGTCCGTCTGTACAAAAAACGCCACGACGTCACGTCGTCCGCCCTGCTCTTCGCGCTCGTGATCATATCCGTCCTCGGGATCGGCAACGTCAACGCGTTCACGGCGAAGTATAATTACGAACACTTCGGAGAGGAAAAGATCCTCGACGCAAATTATCTGTATCAGCTTGGCGACGAGGGGATCCCCTATCTCGTCAAGGCGGCGGAAAGCAAGGACGCCGAAGTATCGGAAAAGGCTCAGCGTCTGCTGTCCGGAAAACTGCTCGCCTATTACGAGGAAGATCCGTTCACACTTTCCGAAAACAGTCTCCCGTCTGCTCTAACGCGGAAGTATCGCGGATGGAACTCCTTTTCGTTCGCGCGCGACGCGGCGTATAAAAGCGTCGAAAGCTACCTTTCGCGCGGCGGACGGCTGAAGTGACACCTGAATAATAGTTTTCTCCCTTGTTTAATAAAGTATCGCCGCGGCGGAGTTGAGCTTCGTCGCGGCGGTCTTTTTGGAAAAAAGCGGTATTTACATTATGTTATTGATTTTGTAATAAAGATCAGTTATACTGATGATATGAAAACCCGGTGAAGGAGGCGTATCCCGTGATCGGAAAACTGAAAAATAAATACAAAAACGGCACAAGGGCGGACAAAAACGAAGTCGTGTGCCTGTTGCTCGTTCTGATCGTCGCCGTGTCGGCGGTGATAGGCGGGATCGTTTACTTCAGCGGTCTCCCCAAATCTATTTGGGGAATCTGGGATACTACACCGCCTGATCACGTCGGCATTGGGATCTTGGTCGCGACCAGTAAAGCCTCCGTCCTTTTTTCTTTTCTTTTTACCGTCACGCTCTTTGCGAGACTTTCCGCCTCAACGGCGATCAAGTGCGTCATTATCGCCGCGATCGAGTTGAAAAACAAAGATACGGTCCGCAAAAAGGTCTTTATAGTAACGACGGTATTGTCGATCGTCTGCCTCGCGTTCGACGCGTTCCTTCTGTATAATACCGCGGTACCGCTCTACGGGTCTATGATCAAGGCGGCATTAAAGATACGATGATCGAGTCAAACAAAATCGTGAGCTGTGAAAACAGCTCCTTTTTTGTATTATAAACAAGAATTTAGCGAGAAGAACGCAAGGGGACCCTTTTAAGGAAAGGTTCCCCTTGACCCCTCTAAACCTTTCTAAGGGAATAGGAATATAAACAAGAATTTAGCGGAGTAAAATAACAAACACTTTTCCGGGGCGACGGTATCGTGGATGAGGATTGTTCGTTCTTATCCCGAAGGCGTACTTTGTGTACGTCGAGCGGATAAGAACGGACAAAGCAAGTACCCAAACGTTTTTCCCGTTTGGGTACTTGCGGTCATCGCCGCGAGACCAAGCCCTATAAATTCTTGTTTATATTACCTTTTCCGCGGAAAAAAGGAGCTGCTTTCCACAGCTCCTTTCATATTTCTGTTGTTTTATCCGAGCTTTTCGAGGCGCCATTTGCCGTCCTGCTTTACCCAGATCCTGCCCTGACGGTCGGCTTGCGAAAAGCCTTCGTATTCGGTCGGGTAGACCGTTTTTCCTTCGGTGTCGATGAGACCCCAGGCGTCGCCCTGACGGACGACGACGTATCCGTTGAGCGCCGAATACATCATTCCCTCGTCGTCTTCCTCCTCGCCCTCGGCGAGGTCGGCGGTCTGCGTTTCGTCGTAAATAAAGTCGGTCAGCATTTTGCCGGACTCGTCGACGTAACCCCATTTTCCGTCCTTGCGCACGGGGAGGACTCCCTCCATAAAGCCGAGCGCGCCGTAGCCGTCGAAGATGAAGTCTGTGACGAGCTTTCCGGTGCGGAGATCGAGCAGGGCGTACTTACCGGACGCGAATTCCACAGTCGCTTTGGGCGATGCGTTCGGGTCTTTTGCCTCGGTATAGGAAGTGACGCTCCGTACGGGGATGACGTCCGCCGTCCTATTCGTGAACATCCCGAGTACCTTTCTCGGATAGACGTACGAGGTCGCGCGCTCGTACGAGAAATCGACGACTCCCTCGTCCCAGTCGATCATCAGCGGCGCGCCGTCCATCCAATACACGTCCGCGCCCGACGCGACAAACGCCTCACCCGGGTATTTGTCGGTCTCGCTCCCGTCCTTTTCGATCCACGACTCGGTCACACAGCCGCAGTAGCCGTATATCTTCGTTTCGTTTCCGCTCTCGTCGACGGCTTCGATGTCCATCGTGTAAAAGCGCATCGAGCCGAGCAGGTTGCCGTCGTAGTCCATCACGCCGTATTTGCCGTCCTTGCCCACGACGACGAGGTCGTAGCCTACCGTCGCGTCGTAATAACGGATCGTGTCGGCGTATTCGGGCAGGAGAGACGCGACGTCGGCGTTCCCGGTCTCGGGAGAAGTCTCGCAGGTCTCACATCCGGTCTCGCAGGTCTCGCATCCGGTTTCGCAGGTCTCGCATTCGGTCTCGTCGGGAGCGGACGCGATCTGCCCTCCGCACGACGCGAGGATGAACGCAAACGTCAGAAGAAGTACGGAAATAAGTATTCTTTTCATGGTTTTCCTTTCGGGAGCCGTTATAATTCTGTTCTTATGCCGTATCCAAGCTGAATTTATCAGGCAGCCGGCTCTTTTTTTCACAAGAGCATTGTAGCACGTTCGGACGATAATTTCAATAGACGGTTTGTAAACTCGGAAGAAAGCCGTTGACAGCGCGGCGGAAAAATAATATAATCAAACCAAAAACAAGCTCCGCGAGGTGTGATATGGAAAACGCTCTTATAAACAGGCTTTTTGCGCTACGGGACGAAAAATACCGCGCGTTTCAGCTGCCGCTGATCCCGGGGATGGACGCGGATCGCGTGATCGGGGTGCGCACTCCCGAGCTGAAAAGGATCGCGAAGGAACTGAAAAAGGACGGTCAGGCGGACGGATTTCTCGCCTCCCTGCCCCACCGTTATTTTGAGGAAAACCAGCTCCACGCGTTCATTCTGTCGCTCGAAAAGGACTTCGACAAAGCGTTGAGCGGAACGGACTTGTTCCTGTCGTACGTCGACAACTGGGCGACCTGCGACCAGACCTCCCCCGCGGTCTTCGCGAAGAACGCGGAAAGACTGCTCCCCTATATCGAAAAATGGCTCGCGTCGGGCGAGACGTACAGAACTCGGTTCGCCCTCCTCTGCCTGATGAGGTACTTTCTCGACGGGCGCTTCAAGCCGGAATATCTTGACAAAGTCGCGTCTCTCCCTCCCGGCGAATACTACGTCGATATGGTGAGAGCGTGGTATTTCGCGACCGCCCTCGCAAAACAGTACGAATCGACGCTCCCTGTTTTGAAAGAACGCCGCCTCGACGTCTTCACCCACAATAAAACGATCCGAAAAGCCTGCGAGAGTTTCCGCGTCCCCGACGAAAGAAAAAACGAGCTGAAAAAGCTCGTTTTGAAAAGCATTGACAAATAACGTTCAGATCTTGTAACGTTCGTCGTACTCGGCGAAATAGCGGTTGAACTCCTCCGAACGGTTTGTCTTGACGTCGTTGAGGTATTCGTGCGTGTCGAACGAGTCCTGCGCCAGCTCGATCATCGCAACGGCAATGTTGGAGCAATGGTCGGCGATACGTTCGTAGTTCGTCAGCAGATCGTTGAACGTAAATCCGAGCTCTATCGTGCAGTCTCCGCTCTGGACTCTTCTGATGTGATGGATCTTGATCTCGTCGCAGAGGTCGTCGATGACCTGCTCGAGCGGCTCTACCCGTCCGGCGAGCGCGACGTCGCCCGAGATAAACGCGTCGGTCGTATGGACGACGATCTCGGAGACCGCGGAGACGAGGGTGTTCAGTTCTTTTTGCGCGAGTTCGGAGAAAACGATGTGTTTCTCGTGTATCTCACGCGCGACCTTCGACAGGTTGACAGCGTGGTCGCCTATGCGTTCGAAGTCGCCTATCGTATGCAGGAAAAGCGAGATCTTTCTGCTCTGCTCCGAAGTCATTTCCTTACCGGTCAGCTTGACGAGATACGAGCCGAGCTTGTCCTCGTATCGGTCGATGACTTCTTCTTTTTGCTGGATGACGGAGTACAGCTCCTCCGAGAAGGAGTCGAGCAGCTCGATGCTCCTCGAGAGATTCTTCCTCGCCTTACGCGCCATCGCGCAGACGGCGGCGTTGCTCTGCTCTATCGCGACCGCGGGATGAGCGACGAAACGGTCCTCGAGGCGGTCGATCTCGGCGTTGTCGAGCGCCTGCTCGGGGTCGGTCTTGAAGACGCGGCAGACTATCTTCTCAACGAGCGGGATCGCGGGCGAGAGCAGGAGTACCGTGACAAGACGGAAGATCGTGTTTATCAGCGCGATGTCGACCATCCCGACGACGGACGACGCGAACGGATACGAAACGAAGATACCTGAGATATAGTACACGGCGGACACGATGACCGTACCCGACGTATTGATGACGAGATAAGACAGGGCGGCGCGTTTGCCCTCGACTCCCGCTCCCAGGGCGGAGAGCAGAACGGGGAGCGCGGCTCCTATCGAAATACCCATTACGATCGGAAGGGCGGTGTCGAACGTGATGGCTCCCGTGACCGAAAGCGCCTGCAGAATACCGATAGAGGCGGATGCGGACTGGAGTATCAGGGTGATGCCGGTACCCGCGAGGATACCGAGGATCGGGTTGGAGAACTCTGTGATGACCTTGGTGAAGGTCTCGCTCTCACGCAGGAACGAAACGGAGTCGGACATTATCGACATTCCGGTCATCAGGATCGCAAAGCCGAGCAGGATGTCACCCACCCTCTTTTTGGTGAGGGACTTGCAAAACATACGGAGCAGTATGCCCGCGACCGCGACGACCCCCGTCAGAGTCGAGGTCGAAAGGAGCGACAGCCAGCTCGCCGTGCCGCCTCCGCCTATTTCCGAAAGGGCGATGATCCAGCCCGTGATGGACGTTCCGAGGACGGCTCCGAGAATTATGCCTATCGCCTGGCGGAGCTTGACCATCGACGAATTGACGAAGCCGACGACCATTACAGACGTCGCGGACGACGACTGTATTACCGCCGTAACTCCCGCGCCGAGCGCTATGCCCTTGGGCGTCGTATTGCTTAATTTGTAAAGGAACAGTTCAAGTTTACTTCCGGCGACTTTTTTGAGACCGTCGCCCATCAGCGACATTCCGAATAGGAACAGCGCTATCCCCGACAGCAGGGATATTAAATTTTCGATCAGCATTTCTTCCTCCGCAGATCACTTTTTGTCTTTGTTTTTTCTTTTTCTTCTTAATATTACAATTTATTATACAACATAAAATTATTTTATGCAAGAGGCAAAAAAGAAAAAAGTATAAAAAAAGTATATTCGTATAAAAGCACAAAAAGCGTCAGGAGAGAGCGCGGAAATTAGTCTTTTTTGTCGAGGAAAAATATAGACAAGAATTTAGAGGGCGAGTCATAGAAAAACGGTGCGGACGCGTTATTCTATGACGTAGTGGAACGGGAACGTTAGATTTGCGAAGGACGTTTGTTCT
>CACZZA010000080.1 GCA_902785485.1 uncultured Ruminococcus sp.
ACGGAACGGTTAAACCCGACAGGAGCTACGTGATACTGACCGATCAGAACTCGGTGATAAACACGAAAAGAGAGTTCCCGTCCTCGTGGGGATACGACGTCAAAAGCTCGTTCGTGAGCGTGTATTCCGAGGGCTATCTTCCCGTGACGCTGCCGGAGCTCGTTGAGAACAAGACCGAAAGACCCTATTTCAAGCTCGATGACGGATGCGACCTTTCCAACCTGCAATACGGGAGGATCAGCTGCAAGGTCGTCAGCAACTACAATATCAACGACGTCTTTATCACGGTCTCAAAAGACGGGACGGACGTCCTGTCCGCCTCGCTCCATCCGCACAAGAAGAACGCGTCGATCTCCTACGCGGTACGTAACCTCGGGATCGAAAAGCTCGAAAGCGGAACTTATCGCCTGACCGTCACGGCATCGACTCCGCTCGCGTCGGAAACGGTGCTTGAAGCCGAATTCACTAAATAATATAAAGGATAACCATGAAAAAACTGTTTTCTTCCCTGCTCCTGTTTTTGCTGGTAATATTGCTTTTCTCGTGCGGAAGCGCGTCCGACGCTCCAGCGACGGATAAGACCGAGCCGACGGAGACCGCCGAAACGCTCCCGGAGACGGCGCCGGAAACGGCGCAGGAGACCGAACCCGAGACAGAACCCGAGACCGAGCCGGAGACGGAAGCCGAGACCGAACAGACTTTGACCTATCCGTACGTGATAAACGCAGTGAAGGGCGTTCCCGCGCCCGAGGAATACACGGACGCCGATCTTCGTCAAAGGGCGGTCGACTATATGCACGAAATGGCGAACGTCGTCTGGACTTGCGGAAACAAGACGAGCATCGATTTTACATTCATCGCCCCATCGCTCGACTACCGTCCGGGACATACTTATATGGGGATGATCTACAACTGGGATCTGTTCTCAAACTTCGAGACGTTTGTCGACAAGCTCGAAAACGGCGTCTACAACAACGAAAAGGCAACGACGCAAAACACGCACGGAAACACCTGCTCGACTTCGATCCTTCAGGCGTGGAAGACGGTAAGCAACAAGGTCGATTATACCTATACGATAGATATGGTCCCCGGAGTCACCGATAACGGAGTCATTCCGATCGGCAACGTCGACTGGTCGACGTACGACGGGAGCGCAAACGTAAAGGGAGATTCTCGCTCCTCCGTGCTGATGGCGACTCCTTCTCAAACCGTGTACGAGGCGTACGCGCTCCTTCTTCCCGGCGACGCATTGATGCGTCAGCTCGAATCGAACGGACACGCGCTGATGTGTACCGGCGAAACGACCGTCGTCCGCAATGCGGACGGAACGATAGACCCGTCCAACAGCTACACTGTGCTGACCGACCAGAATACGCAGATGAACTATGAGCGCGAGTACGAGTCCTCGTGGGGATATGACCGCCGCAGGAGCTTTTCGAGCATTTACGGCGACGGATTTCTCCCCGTGACGATCCCCGAGCTTCGCGACGGCACGACCGAAAAGCCGTATATCGTGATGTCGTGGCTTCCGAGCTTCAAGGGGCTTAACAAGGGCAACCTCGAGGGCGAGGTCGTCAGCAATTACAACATGCTCTCCTTCACCGCCGAAATACTGAAGGACAGCGCCGACGGAGAAGTCGTCGCAGCTCACACCGGACACCCTCACTCAAAGAGCGTACAGATAAAGACCTATATCACTCCCCTCAAAATATCCACCCTCGACCCCGGCGTCTACGTCCTCCGCCTCACCGGTGAAGTAGGACTCCTCAAGCAAGAAGTCCTGACCGTCGCGTTCGAAATCCCGCAGGAGTAAAAATAATTTGATATAAAAAGAACAAGACGCATCAAAAAGGTGTGTCTTGCTCTTTTATTGAGACCGTTCATCTATACGGTCCCTTTTTACGCTGTTTTCAATAAACGTCGATCTCGGCTATTGTGGCTTCGGTCGTATCCGCGAAAGCGATCGCGATAGCTTTTACCGACTGATCGGAAGCAAAATCATATTCGCCCGTATTCAGCGAATCGAAGCGTATCGCCGTCCAGTTCGTCATATCCGCGGAATAGAGGACGTAGTATCCGTTGACCGTGTTCCCTTGTGCGAACGTGACGTCAAAGCCGGAAACGGGAGTCGGAGCGTACAGGTCGACGAGGACGTACGAAGTGATGCCGTCCGTACCCGCGATATCTCCCGAAGTGACGTTGAAAGGCGTTTCAAGGGCATTGTCCGCGAACGTGAGCTTAGTCGAAGTCGAGACGTCGCCGTCGAACGCTTTTTCGAGTTTGCTTGAGGAAATGCCGTAAGCCTTTATCTGCATACCGTTATCCTTGAGCGTTGCTGTTCCGCTGTCTTTGACTCCGTACGAACCTTCTATACCGAAGACCTGGAATTCGGACAGTCTGATATCGGTGACGTCTGAAGTCTCTCCGCCGGTGAATATCCCCATTACGCAGAGTCTGACGTACCTCGCCGAAGTCGGATAGAATTTTTCTTCGATGACGCTGTTGTAGGAAACGTTGCCGCAGAAAGTGTTACCGGTGTAGTATGCGACTTCGGTCCAGTTCACACCGTCGACCGAAACGACTACCTTCCACGATTCAAGCTGGCAATACGCTCTGCCCCAGCGGTAATTGTATATCTTATAACCGTCGACAGTGTAGATATCACCGAGGTCTATCTCAAAGTAGCTGTCAGAAGGAAGTCCCGTGACCTGCTTTCCGGCACCGGTGACATAGCTTTCGCCCGTCCCGAACCGATCTCTGAACGCGGTATCGTTAGAGCGCAGCGTTCTCGTCGTGTATACGCAAGTAGAAAGGCTCTCCGCGCTCGTCACGCCGTCAGTGAGCATTTCGATGCGGCTCACGCTGTTAAAATTGGAGGTGACGGTCTTTCCGTTAGAAACGTTCATACTTTTTTCGCTGTCTATACGATATTCGGCGGCTTCTCTCGACACGTCGGGCTCGGTCCAGATCGGGTTGCCTATACCGATCCTGTCGCCCGTCGGCACTTCGAATATCTCGACTCTGTAATAGTTGTCGGGTTCGACGGGTATCGAAAGGTAGATCGGAACGTCGTGATCGAAGTAACAGCTTCCGACGACCCCGTTTTTGTCGATAACGTCAATGCGGTACTCGGTCACAAGCGCTCCGCCGTGCGCGTTGTAGATATCTCCCGCGCGGATGATGAGTCTGTCGCCCGGTTTGACCTCTGTCGCGCTTCCCATAAGCGTTTCGCCTATGCACATCTGTACTCCGCAGTAACCCGCCGCGAAATCACCTTTTGAATAAGGCTCGAAGTGATCCTTCCACTTATCGGACTTGGAATAGATCGAAGTAAGCCCTCGGTCCGTGGGCAAAGCCTCATGGAAAGTGCCGTCGAGCTTATAGCTCGGTCCGTGGAAGTCCGAGCTGGAGCACGCCCATACTCTCTTACCGAGGGCGAGCAGATCGGTCCACGCCTTATAGTTCTTCGCGGTATCTTCGCTGTTGTACGAGGTGACATTTCCCTTTGCGTCGGATGCCTCGTATATGACTTCAAAGCCGGTGTAGTCGGCGAGGAAATAGTCGAGAGGTTCGTCCGAAACGATACCGTATGTATCGTCGGTCGGGTGCGGGAATACGAACATCCCGCCGTGTTCCTTCACCTTTTCGATCATAAAGCGCAGACGTTCAACGGTGAGTCTGAAGCCCTCCCAGTGTCCGTCCCATTCGCCGTTGTATCCGTTATCGACGAATTCGGGGATATCCATAAGACAGTCGATCAAAGACTGAGCGTCGGGGAATATGATGTTATAATGCACCATCATATTCGAAGCACTTTTGAGTCCCTCTGTGATGGTACCTCCGTTCTCGGTGCCTCCTACGAAGTAGGCCTCGTCCCAGTCTGGCACGAACATATGGCTGACCTGCCTGTGATCTAAGATCGCGACGAAATCGAGACTGTATTTGTCTATATACGTCTTCCACTCGGATAGACTGCCATAGCCGTCGCTCGTACGGTCCTCGTCACCCGAGTTTGAATGCTCGTGCATATCGCCTATGGCGTAGCTTCTTCCCGAATACAGCGAGTCTATATACGAGATCTCGTCGGCGTCAGCGAACTTTCTGTCGTTCTCTCCGACAACGGAATCGATATAAGCCTTTTCCGCGGCGGAAAGCTTGTTGTAGCTGCCCGCGGTCCTGACGTCGCTGCGAAGCTGGACGGCGACGTAGCGGATAGATCTTTCGAGGTTGCCCGAGGGCGAAGCGTATGTTCCCGCGTCGAGATAAACGGTGTTGGAGCCGCCGTTTTCATCTTCATATATGATATAGGGACGGAACGAAAGCTGCGAGTCGTAATAGAGTTCGGGGATGTTCATTACGACGCAGGTATAATATACGCGATCCTCGGTCTCCGCGTTTATGACGTCGATCCCGTTCGCTTTGCTGTAATTGACTCCCCTGACGCACTTGTTCCCGGCAAGCTCGAGGGTCAGCGCCTCGTCCGGATGATTAGAGGTGCGAGCGACAAGACATCCGAGCTCGGTTATCTCGTATCCGTCGTAGGCTTTTGTCGCATTTTTCTGTTCTTTTGAGATCGAGGTCTTTATACGGATCCCTTCCTTGTCGGGCGTGAGCCTGATCGAGAAGCCGTGATAGACAAGCTCGACGGGAGAACCGGAGGTATTGGTCACGGAAATGAGTCCGGACTGTCCGCTTCCCGCGCAGACTTTGAAGCCTGTAGTAGTGACGCCGATAACGTCTATAACGTCTCCGTTGCTGTTTTTATAGGTGAACGCATTGACGTTCTTGTATTCTTCCTTCGAAGCGTAGGAGTCAAACACCGTGAACTCCCCGAAAGTGAACGCGAGGCTTGAGACGCTCGTTTCCGTGTTGTTGTAATTGACCGTCGTTCCGTAATCAAGCGAGAACGCCGCTCCCGAAAGATCGATCGCGTCTCCGCTTGCGTAGGTCGTTTTCGTCGGAAGAGAAGTCAGCGTGACCGACGTTGCGTCCGAGATTGCCGGGAACACGACGTCATAAAGACGTCCGCCCGAGTTGCCGAGCACGGGATATCTGTTAGTCGCGTAGGCTTTTCCGAACCATGAGGCGTAAGTCGACGCGTCGAGAGTGACCTGCGAAAGATCGAGATAGGTGTGCATACTCGTTGCGTTAGGAAGATACGCTATCGTCTCGCGGTAGGTCGGATAAACATAGTACGCGCTTCCTATGTTGAAGCTGTTTCCGATAAATTTGATATAAACTTCGCCGTACGCGCCCGCGTAGCCGGCGCCGAAAATGTTATGAGTGAACTTTCCGCCGCTGACTTCTAAATACACGTTGCCGCCGACCGTGTTGACTCCGAGGTTACCCTGCGAGCCGTAACCGCCGCCGTTCACCGCCTGATTGATATTGCCTCCGCTTATGTATATCATAACGTCGCCGGTGTTCGAACAGTATTTATCCGCGTCTGACGAATTGGTCAGCGCGTAGATCGCTGTCGAAACGGTCGGAGAACCGGAGATCTCGAGAGTAACCGAGCCGTCGAGGTCCGAGCGGCAGCCGCCGAAGCAGTTCTTGCCGCCGACTGTACTGTTCCCGCTTATAACGACTTTTACGTCACCTATCTGCCTGAAGCCGTGGGTGTGCGCGCCGCTCTCGATCTTGCCGATCGCGGTCCCCGATATGTCGGTAGTGCCGAAGCATCCGCCTATGGTGTAATAGTTTGAAGGAACGGATACGTTCTTACCGAGCGTGAGCGTTGAGTCGCCGTTCATAAAGCCGGGTCCGTAAGTTCCCGCGACAATATATCTGTCGCTTGAAGTCGAGAAGGTCCCGCCCTCTATCGTGAGAGTTGAATTGCCTTTGAAATACTGGAGCTGATAAGCAGCGCCGACTATATGAGCCACGGAAGCGGATGCGCCTGAAAAGTCTCCACCCGTGATCTTGAGCGAGGAATCGCCGTTCTGTGTTCCGCATCCCGTGCCGGTCGTAACTCCGCTGAAAGAGCCTCCGAACAATCTGTTGTTGAAGACGCCGGAGGTAACGACGACTTCAGTCGGCGAGTTCTCGACAGTGGCGTTATTTTTGATCCACGAGCCTCCGCCCACGAGCGCGCCGAATGTCCCGCCGTTGATGTAGGTCTTGCAGTATCCGTTATGGGTGTTCACCGCGGTGTCCGTAGGCTCGACTCCGCCGTAGCAAGCCGAGGAGAACGAGCCGCCGTTGACGGTGATCTCCGTGTTGGAGTTCAGGGTGGCGCCGCCATTATGAATTCTTGAGCCTGAGTAATGATTGTATTTTCCGGAATTGACCGTCAGGCTGTACGTCGCGTAGTCGCCGTTCGGCTTCGCGTTGAGACCGCCTATACATCCCGCGATGATAAAGCCGTTGGTCGAAGCGCTCGTTGTATTGCAAACGAACGTACCGCCGCCGTTGGAAGCCGGAGAATACCAGTTTCCGCCCGCCGCTCTGTCCGTGAACGTCGCCGTCCCGCCGAGAGTGAGAGAGACCGTGCCGGTGACAAGACCACCCGAAGCGCCGCCGTTATACGATCCGCCTACAAGCTGGCCCGTAACTGACGTGCCCTGAAAGACGACGGAAACGTCGGTCACGTTTACTCCCGAAAGGTTGACGTTGCCCGCGACCGTCTTATAGCTTCCTGAATTGAAGGTAAGACCGGTCCCCGCGACGCTGACTCTGTTCGAGGTCTGCACGTCGCTTCCCGAGCCTGTAACTCCCGTGTCGAAAACGGTCGTTCCCTCGGGGAAGACCATCCACGGTCCAGCCGCGTTTGACGTGGCTGTCGTGAAAGCGTTTTTCAGATCGACGTTTCGGAAAACGAAATTGCCGTAGAAATTCACGGCAAACGCCGAGTCCGTCCCCTCGAATATGATCGAGTGCGTTCCTCCTCCGTCTATTGTGACGATCCCCGCGGGGACGCTTCCCGGAGTCCCTACGTCAGTCTGAGCCGAAAAAACAAGATCCGCTCCTAAAGTGAGCGTTACGTCCCCGTTCTCCGCCGCGGCGAGCGCTGACTCCAGCGCCTCCGATGCATCGCCGCCCGTGTAAGACAGTGCGGTGCTCGCAAAAGAATGCACAGACATCGCTATTGCAAACAAGGTCACCAAGAAAGCGAGAAAAAGTATTTTTTT
Source organism: uncultured Ruminococcus sp. (assembly GCA_902785485.1). Lineage (GTDB taxonomy): Bacteria > Bacillota > Clostridia > Oscillospirales > CAG-272 > RUG13077. The sequence continues at coordinate 7,131 of CACZZA010000080.1, forward strand.
GACGTGTTTCATATTATCCTCCCTGAAATGTTGAAATGTACAATGCAGATTTATAAAAAGAGAATATCGTTCGACAACTATATAGTATCATTTACTCAGAAAAAAATCAACTTTAATCAAAAAAATACTGTATATCAAAAATAATACGATATACTTAAAGCATGTGCCAATAACAATACCGGAGCAAGCAACGATCTGTTGAATAATGTATCATACGGCAAGACCGTCCCGGGCAAATATCGATCCAGTCGTCCGCGCTCTCCCCTCCGCCGAAGTCGGACTCCTCAAACAGGAAGTCCTGACCGTCGCGTTCGAAATTCCGCAGAAATAACTCCACGCAAATTAGTATCCCGCCCGCGCAGGCTTCCCCTGCGCGGACGGGAGTTGTTGTTATTCGGTGTTTATTTATTAACGCGATGACAAAAACTCAAAAAGGAAAAACAACGATGGTCATTATTACAGCAATATATCACAATTTGCATCGGCAAATGATATCACATCTTGCGCGAGATCTTTCACAAAACGCTCCCAAAGTATCATTTTCATTCCTTTTTGTTGACTTTATCCGCAAGCGGCGTTACAATAAAATCAACGTTAAATGCAAAAGGAGTGTCACTATGGAACTGCCCTTTATTTCCTCGGAATGGAAGATCCTTTTCCGCCCCGAGAAAAACGGAAACTATGTCAACGATCACGCGATCGTCAAAGGGCCCGACGGGCTGTGGCATCTGTACGGCATCACAAGTTTCGGCGGGCGATCGTATGACGAAAAGTATTTTGTGCACGCCGTGGGCAAAAGCCTTGACGAGCCTTTTGAAGAAAAAGGGCGCTCGATCGATCGCGGCACGCCGGCGTGGTCGCCCTGCGTGATCGAAAAAGACGGAGTTTACCATATGTTTTACGGCCCCTCTCCCACCTCGCTTGCCGTATCGTTTGATATGTACGAATGGTTCGGGCACACCGTGAAACTTAAAGACGAGCCGCTCATGGCGGCGCATCGTGATCATTTTGTTCTACGCCTCGATAACGGCAGTTATTTGATGTACGTTTCCGGCGTGCGCGATACATACGGCGCGGTCTCCTGCTTTTCTTCGGATGATCTGCTCTCGTGGCGCTTTCGCGGTTTTGCCCTCACCACGCGCGCGCCCGCTCCGCTGCATCCCGGCTGGGGCGCCGTGGAGTCGCCGTTCGTCGTTCAGAAAGACGGGCTTTATTATCTGTTTGTGACTTACACGGACTGCTCTGCGGAAACCTACAACAATACGTTAGTTTTTGTTTCGGAAGACCCTCTTCTCTTCGGGTGTTTCGACGGGACTGAGAAAAACGCGCGCCCCGTCGCCACGCTCGCGCTCCACGCTCCGGAGATCTTGCAGGAAAACGGTCGATATTACGTGACCACCTGCGGTTGGCGCGGCAAGCCCGTGCCGCACGAGGGATGCGTATCGATCGCGGAACTTCAATGGAAATAAACGTGGGCGTTCTTTTCCTCATAATAAGGAAGAGTGCGAGGAGCAGACCTCGCCCGCACAGGCTTCACCTGCGCGGGCGGGAGTTGTTGTTATGCGGTATTTCTTTATTAACGCGATGACGATACTATCACTAAAAACGCAAAAGAAAAAACAATTACGGTCATTATGATAGCAAAGATTATTTT
>CACZZA010000081.1 GCA_902785485.1 uncultured Ruminococcus sp.
GAGGTCAAGGAGCGCTACGACTTCATGTCGGGACAGATAGCCGACCTTGAGACCAGCGAGAAATCTCTGCTCGGGATCATCTCGAAGCTCGAGAAGGAGATGCGCGAGCGCTTCACGCAGGCGATGAGCGACATCAACGCCCACTTCAAGACGATCTTCCGCGACCTGTTCGACGGCGGCGACGCCGAACTCATACTGACGGATCCCGAAAACGTGCTGGAAAGCGGCATCGAGATCGCGGTCTCCCCTCCCGGCAAGATAATCAAGAACCTCGTCTCCCTCTCGGGCGGCGAGCAGGCGTTCGTCGCGATAGCGCTGTTCTTCGCGATCCTGCGCGTCAACCCCACGCCGTTCTGCATCTTCGACGAGATCGAATCCGCGCTCGACGAGGTCAACGTCGTCCGCTTTGCGGAATACGCGAAAAAGCGCTTCTCCGACACGACCCAGTTCATCATGATAACGCACAGACGCGGCACGATGGAAGCGGCGGACACCCTGTACGGAGTCACGATGTACGAAAAGGGCATCTCCAAGGTGCTGACCGTCAACGTCCGCGACATCGAGGACAGACTCGGCATCAAGCTCAACTGACGATAATAAAAGGGACTTTAACAATGTCATTCTTTGAAAAACTCAAAAACGGTCTTTCCAAGACCAAAAAAGGCGTCTTCGGACGGATAAGCGACCTGTTCAAGAGCCTGCGCCGCGTGGACGAGGACCTTCTCGACGAGCTTGAGGAGATACTCATCACGTCCGACGTCGGAGTCGCCTCTACCGAAATGATAATCGACACCCTCCGCGACAGGATCAAAGAGGAAGGACTCAAAGACCCCGAGGACGTCAAAAACGCCCTCTACTCCATCCTGCGCGAGATGATAGGCGAGTCCGACGGACTCGACCTTTCGACCAAGCCGTCGGTCGTCCTCGTCATCGGCGTCAACGGCGTCGGCAAGACGACGTCCATCGCCAAGATCGCCCACGACCTCATTTCCAAAGGCAACAAGGTCATCCTGGCGGCGGCGGACACCTTCCGCGCGGCGGCGATAGACCAGCTTCAGGTCTGGGCGGACAGAGCCGGAGCCGACCTTGTCAAGCACACCGAGGGCTCCGACCCCGCGTCGGTCGTTTTCGACGCGATAACCGCCTCCAAGGCGAGGGGAGCCGACGTCCTCATCGTCGACACGGCGGGGCGTCTCCACAACAAAAAGAACCTGATGGACGAGCTTGCCAAGATCGACAGAGTCATCGCCCGCGAGCTTCCCGGAGCGGCGAGAGAGACCCTGCTCGTCCTCGACGCGACGACGGGACAGAACGCCGTACAGCAGGCAAAGGAGTTCAAGCACGCCGCGGACATCACGGGACTCGTCCTCACCAAGCTCGACGGCACGGCGAGGGGCGGCATCGTGTTCTCGATAAAGAACGAGCTTGACATCCCCGTCAAGTATATCGGAGTCGGCGAGAAGATCGACGACCTGCAGCCCTTCAACGCGGATGAGTTCGTCCGCGCCATCCTCGAATAAAAGGAGACCGGTATGGAAATAGTGCTTGCCTCCCGCAACAAAAAGAAGATCGCCGAGCTGACTTCCCTGCTCTCGCATACCCTGCCCGGGATAAAAGTCCTCTCCCTCGACGACGTCGGGATAAAGGATGAGATCGAAGAGAACGGCGAAACGTTTGAAGAAAACTCGATGATAAAGGCGTCCGTCCCCGCAAAGCTCGGATATATCTCGATCGCCGACGACTCGGGACTCTGCGTCGACGCGCTCGGCGGCGAGCCGGGAGTATATTCCGCGCGCTATTCGGGCGGAGACGACTCGGACAACGTAGCGTTCCTGCTCTCCAAGCTCGAGGGCGTACCGTACCCGGAGCGCACGGCGCGATTTGTGTGCTGCGTCACCTGCGTCTTTCCCGAGCAGAAGGTCTCGTTTTCCGTCCGGGGCGAATGTGAAGGATACATCCTCACCGAAAGGCGCGGAGAGAACGGCTTCGGCTACGATCCCGTATTCTACTATCCGCCCTTCTGCAAGACCTTTGCGGAGGTCGGGGCGGATAAGAAAGAGGCGGTCAGCCACCGCGGACGCGCGATGCGGCTCTTTGCCGAACGCTTCGCCGAAAAGGTAAAAGAATACGGACTCAAATGACTGCGAAAGGGTAAAAACAATGCTTAATTCCAAACAGAGAGCCTATCTGCGCTCCCTCGCGACGGGACTTGACACCATATTTCAGATCGGCAAGGCGGGCATATCTCCCGAGCAGACCGACCAGATCTCGAACGCGCTCGAGGCGCGCGAGCTTATAAAGCTCCGTGTCCTTGAAAACTGCGAGTATTCCGCCAAAGAGGCGGCGGAGATCATCGCGGGACGCACCCATTCCGAGGTCGTCTGCGCGATCGGCACCCGATTTGTGCTTTACAGACGTTCCAAAAAGAAGCAAAGGATTGTTTTCGAGCAATGAGCGACCCGCGTATCGGAATTTACGGCGGCACTTTCTCGCCGCCCCACGTCGGACACATACGCTCGGCGTTCGCGTTCCTGTCGGCGTGCTCGCTCGACCGCCTCTTTTTGATCCCGGCTTTTTCGCCGCCGCATAAGGACGTAGGTCCGTCCGACGACCCGAAAAAAAGGCTCGATATGCTTTCTCTCGCGTTCGGACCCCTCCCCTTCTACAACGACCGCATCATAGTTTCCGACTACGAGCTGCGTCAGGGCGGCAAGAGCTACACCTACCTGACCCTCGAGCATTTCTCGTGGATCTCGAAGGAGCTTTTCCTCCTCGTAGGCACCGACAGCTTTCTTTCGCTCGACAAGTGGCGCGAGCCGGAAAAGATATTCCGCCTTGCTGTTATAGCGCACATCCCGCGTCCGCTCGGCGGAAACGAAAAGGAAGAGGTCGCCCGCAAAACGGAGGAATACCGTGTAAAATACGGAGCGCGCGTGGTCGAAGTCCCATTCGCTCCGGTCGACGTCTCGTCGACGGAGGTCAGGCGGCTGATACGCGAAGGAAAGGACACGTCCGCCTTCGTCCCCTCGGAAGTACGGGAGTATATCGAACGCAACGGTCTGTACAGAAAGGAGACGCCATGATTTTCACGCCCGAAAAAGAAGAAAGCCTCGCCGCGTTCATCAAAACGCGTATGTCCCCCTACCGCTTTTCGCACACAATGTCGGTCGTATGCGAGTGCCGCGAGCTGCTGAGATACTATCGCGCTCCACGCAACACGCTGATAATATCGGCGTATCTGCACGACGTCACCAAAGAGATGCCTACTCCCGAACAGCTCGCCCTCTGCGAAGAAGCGGGAATAGAGATCTCGCCCGACACGCTCCGGAGCGAAAAGACGCTCCACGCGGAGTCCGCTCCCGCGTTCATCAAAAAGTACCTTCCGGAGTTTTACACGGAAGAAACGGCGGAAATAATAAGATCGCACACCACCGGCATCCCGGATATGACGCTCGGACAGAAGCTCCTCTTCCTCGCCGACTTTATCGAGCCTACGAGACGGTTCGACGAATGCGTCGATGTCAGACGGTACTTCTACTCGAAAGAAAACAAAGATATTCGCCACCTGAACGAAACTATTCTGTATGCTCTTCGTCTTACGATAAAAGAGCTTGCAGTTTCAAAATGTTTCATACACGGAATGACGATACAAGCCTATAATTACCTTGTGATAACGGAGAATATGAAATGAACACGAAAAACAACGGAAGAAATCAGACAAACCGCTCCCCCGCCGCCAAAAACGGCGAAAGTCCCGTCCGCGCGCAGAGCCGGGAGACCGGCGTAAACAGAAACGGCGCGGCGCAAAACAACGGAACGCAGTCCTTTTCTGCAAACGCATCGGCGCCCCAGAAAAGCGCGGCGCCTCAGAAAAGCGCGGCGCCCCAGAAAAACGCGATGAACGCGCATCCCGCGCCTCACGCCCCTCAGAAAGCGCCCAAGTCGGGCAAGAAGACCGCGGCGATAGTCATACTCGCGATACTCCTCGTCGTCGTGACGGTAGTGGCGGTAGTCCTCGCGTTCCTGCTCAAATCCGCGTTCACCAAGCCGAGCGCGTCGAAGGACACCGAAGTTCCCTTCAACGTGACGCCCGTCGAGACCGAAGAAGTCCCCGAAACGGAGGATCCCGACAAGCACACGGGCAACGGGAGCGAGTTCGACGCGACGATCACCCCCGACGTGTACAATTTCCTGCTCGTCGGCAAGGACAAGGACTATATGCAGCCGAACGGCGAGATGCATTACTCCTACAACACCGATACTATAATGCTGGTCAACCTCGACCTCAACACGATGAAAATATCCGTCCTTCAGATCCCGCGCGACACCTACGTCGAGCTGAACGGAAGCTATTACAAGATCAACGCGATGTATCAGCACTTCTTCAACGAAGGCTCGAAAAAGAACGTTGAAAACAGGATCGACTACGCTATGAAGTCGTTCTGCGATATGCTCCAGACGAGCCTTTGCATCAAGATCCACTATTACGCCTACGTCGACCTCGGCGGATTTATCAAGCTCGTCGACGCCATCGGCGGAGTCGACGTCGAAGTCCCGTTCCGTATGAAGTACGACGACGACGAGCAGGGTCTGCACATCGACCTCGAAGCCGGTTTCCAGCACCTCGACGGCAGCAAGGCGGAGCAGTTCGTCCGTTTCAGACAGGGCAACGACGGAGAGCTTGACTATCTGACCGCGGACATCGGACGCCAGGACGCGCAGAAGAACTTTATGGCGGCGCTCCTCGCCAAGATCAAGTCGTCGTTCGGCATTTCGACCGTCACGAGCCTTGTCGACATCGCGCTCGACAACATCACGACGAACGTCTCCCTCTCCGACAGCGTATATTTCGCCCGTCAGCTCCTCGCCGTCGATATGAACGAGATACGCTTCATCGGCTTCCCCGGACACGACGTTCCTCCGGCAAAGGCGGGAGATCCGTGGTTCTACGCGATGTACAGAAAGAATATGATCTCCCTTATCAACGGTTACTTCAACATCTATAAGTCCGAGATCACCGACGCGATCTTCGATCCGTCGAGGATATACACCAGCACGACCAAATTCCCGCAGGTCAACGACATCTACACCTCCGCGCTCGGAACGGACGGAAAGGTCTACACCGCCGACGAGATCAAGCAAAATCCGATCAAAATACCGACATACTGATACAGAAAAGGTGGATAACATGAACGAAAACGAAAACACTCAAGTCACCCTTACCGATCCCCGCGAGATCGCGATAGAGGCGGTAAAGATCCTCGACTCCAAAAAGGCGCAGGAGATAAAGTGCCTCCGCATCGACGACAAGACCGTCATCGCGGACTATTTCGTCATCTGCCGCGGCTCGTCAAACACGCAGATACGCGCGCTCGCCGGCGAGCTTGAAGAGAAAATGCGCGAAAAGGGCGTCGAGCTCCTCCGCGACGAGGGAACGAACGAGGCGATCTGGGCGGTGCTGGACTTCGGCTCGGTCATCGTTCATATCTTCGACCGCGCCTCGCACGACTTCTACAAGCTCGACAAGTTATGGAGCGACGCCGAGGACATCGACGTCAGCGAGTTGATCGGAAAGTAATTCTACACAGAGGACACGATATATGAGATACGATTTTTCCGTAACAGACAAAAAATGGCAGGACAGATGGGACGCCGCCGGCATCTTCAAGGCGCAGGACAACAGCGACAAAAAGAAGTTCTACGCCCTCGTCGAATTCCCCTACCCGAGCGGCGCGGGAATGCACATCGGACACATCAAGGCGTATTCCTCGCTCGAGGTCGTCTCACGCAAGCGCAGGATGCAGGGCTATAACGTCCTGTTCCCGATAGGCTTCGACGCGTTCGGTCTGCCGACCGAGAACTACGCGATCAAGACCGGCATACATCCGAGACAGGTCACCGACAACAACATAAAGCACTTCACCGAACAGCTCAAAAAGGTCGGATTTTCGTTCGACTGGGACAGAGTCATCGACACGACCGAGGAGAGTTACTACAAATGGACGCAGTGGATCTTCCTCAAAATGTTCGAGAAGGGACTCGCGTTCCGCGACACCGCGTTCGTCAACTACTGCCCGAGCTGTAAGGTCGTCCTCTCGAACGAGGACTCGCAGGGCGGCAAGTGCGATATATGCCACTCCGACGTCATACAGAAGTCGAAGGACGTTTGGTATCTGCGTATCACCGAGTACGCCGACAAGCTCCTCGAGGGACTCGAAAAGGTCGACTACCTGCCCAACATCAAGCTCCAGCAGGTCAACTGGATCGGCAAGTCCACCGGCGCTTTCGTAAACTTCTCTCTCAAGGGCGCCGACGAGACCTTGCGTATCTACACGACACGTCCCGACACGCTCTTCGGCGTGACCTTTATGGTCATGGCGCCCGAGCATCCGCTGCTCGAGAAGTACAGAAACCGCATCGCCAACGTCAAGGCGCTCGACGATTATAAAGAGATATGCAGCAAGAAGACCGAGTTCGAGCGCACCCAGCTCGTCAAGGACAAGACCGGCGTGCGTATCGAGGGCATTTCCGCCGTCAACCCCGTCTCCGGAAAGGAGATCCCGATCTTCGTTTCGGACTACGTTATGATGGGATACGGCACCGGAGCCATCATGGCGGTCCCCGCGCACGACCAGCGCGACTGGGAATTCGCCCATAAGTTCGGTATAGATATTATCCAGGTCATCGAGGGCGGAGATATTTCCAAAGAAGCCTACGCCGGCGACGGCAATATGATAAATTCCGGCTTCCTCAACGGACTTTCCAACAAGAAGGACTCCATCGCAAGGATGATAGCCTACCTCGAGGAAAAAGGCATAGGCGAGAAGGGCGTGCAGTTCAAGATGAAGGATTGGGCGTTCAACCGCCAGAGATACTGGGGCGAGCCGATACCGATAGTACACTGCCCCAAGTGCGGAATGGTACCCGTCCCCTACGACGAGCTTCCGCTCCGTCTGCCCAAGCTCACCAACTTCGAGCCGGGACAGGGCGGCGAAAGTCCGCTCGCCCGCATCGAGGAGTTCGTCAACTGCTCCTGCCCGAAGTGCGGCGGCAAGGCAAAGCGCGAGACCGACACCATGCCCCAGTGGGCGGGCAGCTCGTGGTACTTCTTACGCTATATCGACCCGCATAACGACAAGGTTTTCGCCGACAGACAGAAGCTCGACTACTGGCTGCCCGTAGACTGGTACAACGGCGGTATGGAGCACGTCACCCGCCACCTCATCTACTCGCGCTTCTGGTATAAGTTCCTCTACGACCTCGGAGAGGTCCCGGTCGACGAGCCGTACGCCAAGCGCACCGCGCAGGGACTTATCTTAGGTCCCGACGGCGACAAGATGAGCAAATCCAAGGGCAACGTCGTCGACCCGAGCGACGTCATCAAGGTCTACGGAGCCGACGTTCTCCGCGTTTACATCCTCTTTATGGGCGACTACGGCGCGGCTACCCCGTGGAGCGACAACGGCGTCAAGGGCGTCAAGCGCTTCATCGACCGCTTCGCCGGACTCACCGACCTCGTCAAGGGCACGGGCGTCACCCCCGAGCTTGAAAGCTCCTTCCATAAGACCGTCAAGAAGGTCACATCCGATATAGAGGAACTCAAATTCAACACGGCGATCGCCGCGATGATGACCCTCCTCAACGAGATCTACGACAAAGGCAGCCTCACCAAGGACGAAATGCTCACCCTGACCCGCCTGTTCTGCCCCTTCGCTCCGCATATCTGCGAGGAGATCTGGGAGAGCCTCGGTCAGACCGGATTTGCTTCGACCGCGGAATGGCCCGAATACGACGAGAGCAAGACCGTCGACGCGACCGTCGAGATCGCCGTCCAGGTCAACGGCAAGCTCCGCGGCACGGTAACGCTGTCCGCGGACGCCGATAAGGATACCGCCTTCGCCGCCGCCCGCGCCAACGAAAAGGTCGCGGCGTTCCTCGAGGGCAAGACGACCGTCAAGGAGATCTACGTCCCGAAGAAGCTCGTCAACATAGTCGTAAAATAAAAAACAGGTGGCAAATGTCAAAAAAATCACAAAACCGTATTGACATTCGCTCCCCGTTACAGTATAATAAAACGTAGGAATGGAAACATTCTCTTTTCCGAATAGGGAGGGAGGGATAAGATAAAATGGCAGAAATCAAAGTTAAGGAAAATGAGTCTCTGGACAGCGCTCTGCGCAGATTCAAGAGACAGTGCGCGAAATCCGGCGTGCTCGCAGAGCTTCGCAAAAGAGAGCATTACGAGAAACCCAGCGTAAAGCGCAAAAAGAAATCCGAAGCCGCCCGTAAGCGCAAATTCAAATAATAACAGTATTTGAAAACAAAACCTCTTTGTCTTGCAAAGAGGTTTTTTGTTTTTGCTTTGAGGAAAAAATATAAACAGGAATTCAGCGAAGGAACGGGATCGCAGGAAAAACCTTTTAAGGAAAGGTTTTTCCCGCACCCTTTTCTAAACCTTTCAGAGGTAAAGAAAGATAAACAAGAATTTAGAGGGCGAGTCATAGAAAAACGGTGCGGACGCGTTATTCTATGACGTAGTGGAACGATGGGTAAGATTTGCGAAGGATGTTTGTTCTCGCACTTTCTTTCGGTTGCCGAAAGAAAGTGCGCAAAGAAAGGGCAACGAGGAGGGGGTTAGGAGGCACTTCCGCCGCATTCGCGCGGAA
>CACZZA010000082.1 GCA_902785485.1 uncultured Ruminococcus sp.
ACGCTCTATCAGGGAGTGACGCTCGGCGGCACCGGTAAGGACGTGGGCAAGCGCCACCCGACCCTCGGCAACGACGTGCTGGTCGGCGCGGGAGCGAAGGTCCTCGGACCGTTCAAGGTGGGCGACGGCTCGCGCATCGCGGCGAACGCCGTAGTATTAAAGGAAGTCCCCGAAAACTCGACCGCCGTCGGCATCCCCGCGATCGTCGTCCGCAGAAAGACGAAGCGCGTGTTCGACGACCTCGATCAGATACACATTCCCGATCCCGTTTCCGCGACGATAACCAAGCTCGAGGGCGAGATCGACGAACTCAAAGAAAAGCTCGCCGAGCTTGAAAACAAGGACGAAGCGGAACAGACCGGAGAAAAGACCGAAAAGAGGAAGAAAAAATGAAATTCTATAATACGCTGACAAGGCAGAAAGCCGAATTTACCCCGATGCGCTCCGACGGACAGGTACGCATCTACTCCTGCGGACCCACCGTTTACGGATACGCGCATATCGGAAATATGCGCACCTATCTGTTTATGGACTTCCTGCGCCGCGCATTGCAATGGAACGGCTATACGCTCCTGCACGCGATGAATATCACCGACGTCGGACACCTCGTTTCCGACGGCGACTCCGGCGAGGACAAGATGAACAAGACCGCCCGCGAGCAGAAGAAGACCCCGTGGGAGATCGCGGAGTACTACACCTCCGTCTTTATGCGCGACATCAAGCGGCTGAACATCCAGGTCCCCGAGATCGTGCCTAAGGCGACCGAACACATCCCGGAGATGATCTCCTTCGTCGAGGGGCTCATCGAAAAGGGATACGGCTACGAGACGAGCGACGGTATTTATTATGATATCAAAAAGTTCAAGGACTACGGACGCCTGTCGCGTATGAACTTCGACGAGAACCAGGCGGGCGCCCGGGTCGAGGTCAACAGCGAGAAACGCCACCCCGCGGACTTCGCGCTCTGGAAAAAGGCGGATCCGACCCACATCATGCAGTGGCCGTCCCCGTGGGGAATGGGTTATCCCGGCTGGCACATCGAATGCTCGGCGATGGGACTCAAATACCTCGGCGAGGAGTTCGACATACACACCGGCGGCGTGGATCACATCCCGATCCATCACGAGAACGAGATCGCGCAGACCTGCGGACTTCTCGGTCATCCGGCGGCAAGATGGTGGATGCACGGCGAATTCATGCTCGTAGACGGCGGCAAGATGTCCAAGAGCCTCGGCAACACCTACACCCTCGACCAGCTCAAAGAAAAGGGCTATTCTCCGATGGTGTTCCGCTACTTCTGCCTCAACGCGCATTACAGACAGAAGCTGAACTTCACGTTCGACGGTATGGACTCGGCGAAAAAGTCCCTGCGCAACCTCAAATCTCTCGTCGAAAAACACAAGGGCGCGGACGGCAAGGTCGAAAAAGAGACGCTCGAACGGCTCCTCGCGGAGTTTTCCGACGCCGTCAACGACGACCTCAACATCCCTAAGGCGCTCGGAGTCGTCTGGAACGCCGCGAGAAACGAAGTCAAGTCGAACGATATATACGAGCTTATCCTCAAATGCGATAAGATCCTCGGTCTCGGACTCGGCGCGCCCGATCCCGAAGAGACCGACGTGACCGAAAACGCCGTAGACCCCGCGCTTGCGAAAGACGTGGAGGAGCAGATCGCGCTCCGCGCCGCCGCGAAGAAGGCGAAGAACTACGCCGAGGCGGACCGCATCCGCAATGAGCTTGCCGCGAAGGGGATAATCCTGACCGACACTCCTCAGGGCACGACCTGGAAGAAAGGCTGACAGAAGGGAGGACTCTGACGATCATGAAATTCGATATACTGGACGCATTCTTCGAGGGAGGAGCGCGTTTCAGAGCCGAAGACGAGTCGCTTGAACACGCCGATACGGTCGTTATTCTCGATCATCCCCGTCAAAGCGCTCCGCTTGCGGAATTAAAACCCAAGCTCGCCGCGGTCTCGGAAATGCTTGCCGATCCCGACAGGATCGCCGTTATCTACCTTTCCGATCTGACTCTCGTTTCCGAAGGACTGCCGGAGGAAATCGTGGGCGAACTCGATCTTCTGACGCATTCCAAGACCCACATCAACGCCTATCTGCGTTTCAGACTCGGTCAAAAGCTCAAGGCCGTCGTCGAAAAGCCGAACGTCGTTAAGATCGTTTTCTTTTACGAGCTTGTCGAAAGGTATTTCAACGACTTTCTGAAAAACGGCGACCCGGTCGTTGCCGAAGAACTCGAACGGCGAGTCGGAGAGGGAAGTCTGCGTATCTTCTGCCTTCCTTACACGCCCGAACGCGCCGCGGCGATACGCAATTTGTAAAAAAACTGTTAACAAACGAAAATAACTTTACAAATCGCGAAAAGTATGCTATATTATATAAGTCTATGTGCGACGGCTCGGTTTGCGGATACAAGGAGCGTAACGCTTTTTTCACCCGCCGCTTGCTGAAGTCGGACGCAGCAAATAATATTATGAGGTGAAAGACCATGACCAGAGAAGAAAAACAGAAGATCATCGAGACCTACGCTACCCATGAGGGCGACACGGGATCTCCCGAGGTGCAGATCGCTATCCTTACCAGCCGTATCAATACGCTGACCGAGCATCTCAAAAAGAACAACAACGACCACCATTCACGCCGCGGACTCCTTAAAATGGTCGGACACAGAAGACAGCTCCTCAACTATCTCACCAAGATAGACATCGAGCGCTACCGTGCCATCATTGACAAGCTGGGTATCCGTAAATAATCACCGGAAAAAGACAGGGCAGGGTCCTTTGCGGAAACTGTCCTGTCCGATTTTTATAAAATACCGCAAGAGCCTGTCATTAGCAGTTAAATACGCCTCCGAAAACTGTTTTTCGGGAGCGTATCTAAATGCTAAGACGGCTTTTCGGAAGAAATATATGGAGGAAAAAAGAAGAAATGTTTGAGAACTACAAAACGTTCGAGTATGAGCTTTCGGGAAGAAAGCTCGTCATCGAGACAGGCAAAATGGCGGGTCTTGCAAACGGCTCGTGCCTTGTCAGATTCGGCGACACCGCGATCCTCGCGACCGCGACCGCAAGCGCGAAGCCGCGCGACGGCATCGATTTTCTGCCGCTTTCAGTCGATTTTGAAGAGAGACTTTACGCAGTAGGCCGTATCCCCGGCGGTTACCTCAAAAGAGAGGGCAAACCCACCGAGAAGGCGATACTGACCTCCCGCGTCATCGACAGACCCATCCGTCCGCTTTTCCCGAAGGATCTGCGCAACGACGTCAACGTCTGCCTGACCGTCCTTTCGGTCGACAACGATAACTCCCCCGAGATCGCCGGTATGATCGGCGCGTCCATCGCGCTTTCGATCTCCGACATTCCGTGGAACGGACCTATCGCGGGCGTGTTCGTGGGACTCGTCGACGGCAAGATCGTCCTCAACCCCAACGTCGAGCAGAGAGCCAAGAGCGACCTCGAGCTGACCGTAGCCGGCAGCGCGCAGAAGGTCGTTATGATCGAAGCGGGCGCGAAAGAGGTCGACGACGACACGATGTTCAACGCCATCATGACCGCTCACGAAGAGATCAAAAAGATCGTTGAATTCATCAACGGCATCGTCGCAGAGGTCGGCAAGCCGAAGTTCGATTATCCGTCCTGCGAGCTTGACCACGATATGTTCGACAAGGTGTTCGATTACTGCGAGAAGGACGTTATGTTCGCGCTCGACACCGACGACAAGAACGTCCGCGACGAAAGGATGCAGCCCATCCAGGACGACATCGTCGAGAAGTTTTCCGAAGAGTATCCCGAGATGCCCGACATCATCGGCGAGCTTATCTACAAGATCCAGAAGAAGATCGTCCGCCGCTGGCTGCTCGAGGGCAAGCGCGTAGACGGACGCAGACTCGACCAGATCAGACCCCTTGCGGCTGAGGTCGGACTCTTCAAGCGCACCCACGGCTCGGGTATGTTCACCCGCGGTCAGACTCAGGTCCTGACGATAGCCACCCTCGGCACCATCGGCGACGCGCAGATGCTCGACGGTATCGATCCCGAGGACACCAAACGCTATATGCACCATTACAATATGCCCGGATTTTCCGTCGGCGAAGCAAAATCGTCCCGCGGACCCGGCAGACGCGAGATCGGACACGGCGCTCTGGCTGAGCGTTCGCTCGTTCCCGTACTCCCGTCCGTAGAGGAATTCCCCTACGCCATCCGCTGCGTATCCGAAGTAATTTCGTCCAACGGCTCGACCTCTCAGGCGTCGGTCTGCGGCTCTACGCTGGCTCTTATGGACGCGGGCGTTCCGATCAAGGCTCCCGTAGCCGGTATCTCCTGCGGTCTTATCACCGAGGGCGACACCTGGCAGACGATGGTCGACATCCAGGGTCTTGAAGACTTCTACGGCGATATGGACTTCAAGGTCGCCGGAACTCACAAGGGCATTACTTCGATACAGATGGACCTCAAGATCGACGGACTTACCCCCGAGATCATCAAGTCCGCGTTTGAAGTCACCCACAAGGGAAGAGATTACATCATTGACGAGGTCCTGCTCAAAGCGATCCCCGAGCCCAGAAAGGACGTCAGCGAGTACGCTCCCAAGATGCTCACCATGCACATCGACGTCGACAAGATCAGAGAGGTCATAGGATCGGGCGGCAAGGTAATCCAGAAGATCGTCGCAGACACCGGAGCCAAGATCGACATCGAAGAAGACGGCACCATCTACATCGCCGCCGTCGAGCGCGACGCCGCTTACAAGGCGAAAGAGATCATCGACGGTATCGTTTTCGAGCCTGAAGAGGGAGCGATCTATACCGGTAAAGTCACCCGTATCATCGAGATCGGCGCGTTCGTCGAGTTCGCGCCCGGCAAAGAGGGAATGATACATATCTCCAAACTCGACTACAACAGAGTCGATAAGGTGGAAGACGTTCTGAACGTCGGCGACGAAGTCACCGTCAAGTTCCTCGGCACCGACGAGAAGGGCAGATACAACCTCTCCCGCCGTGACGCTATGCCGCGCCCCGAGGGTTATGAGGAAAGACCTCAGAGAAGCGACCGCCCGAGAAACGATCGTCCGAGAAACGGCGGCAACGGACAGAGACGCGACTACAACAGAAGCGACCGCCCGAGAAACGACGGCAACGGACAGAGACGCGACTATAACAGAAACGACCGTCCGAGAAACGACCGTCCCTTCCGCGAGGAAGCCGACAGAAAATTTGAAGAAGTCAAAGAGACCGTAAAGGAAGAAGTCAAGAAGGTCGAGACGAAAGTCGAAGAGACCGAAGCCAAGACCGAATCCAAAGGCGGGATCTTCGGATTCTTCAAGAGAAAATAAAAGATAACGCAAGATCAAGGGACCGAAAAACTCGGTCCCTTGATTATTATTATATAACGATAAACAAGAATTTAGCGAAGAGAACGGGAGCGCAGGAAAAACCTTTTAAGGAAAGGTTTTTCCCGCACCCTTTTCTAAACCTTTCAGAGGGAAAGAAGATAAACAAGAATTTAGCGTACTGACGATTGCCGCAGACAATTTCTTTCCGCCGCCGAGCGAACGCCCGCCACCCGTAGGGGTCGGCGTCCTCTGTCAAGAGCAAGATTGTAAACAATTGTGCAAGAGGATTGGTTACACTTTTGAATTATCAAAAATCGAATGTTTTTGTGTTTGAAATCCTTTCGGAGCGTAGCGGAGAGAGGATTTCAAACACCTCGCCGTTTGTTACTGCAATCGCGACAGACGACGGTTAAGCAACTGTTCTTTTGCCATATCTATCTCGGCAATCTTAAAATTGCGATAGCAAAGCGCGTAATACGTACTTCCGAGAGGACGAAGCTCCAACTCTGCTCCTACCATTGTTTCGCTCAAATAGTATTCCATTCCGTCAAATCTCAGATAACCCTTAAAATTGACCTTAAGGACAGGATACACTCCGCTGTATGTATAATCCATCATCTGACGCGGAAACTTTCTTTCGCTTGGAACATAAACGTCTGCCGGGCACATCATTCCTATTGCCTCGTGCGGCCTGACCTCGTTATATTTGATTCGCCATTCTTTGAGGCGTCGGTCGGCGTCGGATAGATCTCTAAACTTGTTGCGTTTGAGTAATTCGTTTTTCATCGTTCGGTGAAACCGCTCGATCTTCCCCTGCGTTTGGGGATGAAGAGGACGTCCGTGGATCGGCAGAATATCAAGATCCATTAACCATCTTTCAAATCGTGTATATCCGCCGCGAAGACCGGCAAACGCGCCTCCGTTATCCGACAGAATAGCTTGCGGAAGTCCATAGTTTTTGAAAATATCTTCAAATGTGGGTATTATTGTTCCGGCTCGGTCTTTTGCTTCAATGCAAAGACAAAATCGTGAATGATCGTCTATAACGTCAAGTGGAAAGCATCGTGAGCCGTCTTCCAGCAAAAAGTCACCTTTGAAGTCGGTTTGCCACAACTCGTTGCAATGCGCCCGCTGAAAACGGATATATGCTGCTCTTTTTTGTGACTCCGATTCGCTTATGCACCCGTTCCGTTTAAGAATATTGTTAATTGTTCTTGCACAAGGAAGATCAGTATATCCGTTGTTTTTCAATACCTGCAAGATGGTTTTTGCTCCCCATTCCGCGTTTTCATCGCGGACTTGTAGAATTGCCTCCTCGATTTCACGAGACGTTTTTCCGGGAACGAAATGCGGAATATGGCTGCCGTCCGACAAAGACTGCCCTAAAGACTCCCGTTCTACCCATTTGTACCCGGTCTTTCTGCTGATACCGAACTCCCGACATAGAGAACTGAAGTTTTTTGTGCCCTTTGCGGCTTGTGTAAATTCTTTTCTTAATTCCTTCACAGTTTTGTCCTTCCAAGGCATTTTCATAACCTCCTTTTTAGGTTATTTTCTGCCTTCTATTATACACCCAAAACTGTTACCTGTCCTCTTGCACACCTGTTACCTATCTTACTGCACTATACAGTCCTCGACGACCCGAGATTATGGACGGTCGTCATATATCCGACGCCTTTTACCGCCGAGCGAACACTCCGAATTTGTAGGGGTCGACGCCCTCGACGACCCGAAATTATGGACGATTGCCAATATGCAAACAATTTTGCCGAAAAACGCCGCATGACCGCGGTAGGGGAGGGGCTCTTGTCAAGAGTAACATGGTTTACAATTTGTGAAGTAACATAGTTTACACTTTTTATTTCCGTAAAATGAGTTTTCAGAGAAGGCGTAGCCGGAGCTGAAAAATCATTTTTCGTTGTTTTGGAGACGCGGATCTCCGTGTATCAAATATGATCTTTTGAACGTGAACACTCGTTTTTCGATGTTTATCTGACCGATTATGAATTGTCTGAAGTACAAATTGATCAAGCCATGTCCTTCGTCGGCTTCTCTCATTGCTACTCTTTTTCCTCCAAACGCCTCGCTTAGAAAATAGCCTTGTCCTCTGTAAGAGAAATACCCCGTTTCTTTAATCGTATGTATCTCTTCTCCATCGGAATATTCCCAACTCTCTATCCTTGACGGGTACTTTCTTGGACTTTTTCGGTATTTGGAATTCGGTACGTCCAGACCTAACGCGTGATGCGGTCTGACGTTGTTGTAGAAGTTACGGTACTCCGCAAATTTTCTTCTTGCGTCTTCTTGGTCTGAAAACTCATTTAATCTCAAACATTCTCTTGTAAATGATCCATTGAACCTTTCTTCCTTTCCCTGTGTTTGAGGATGTCTTGCCCTTCCGTGGATCGTAAGTACGCCCAATTCCATCAGCCATACCTCGAACCTTGAATATCCCGTGCTTTGAGGCGTTCCCCAGGGATTCCCGTTGTCACATAAAAACGAAAACGGTAAGCCATATTCGTTGAATGCACCTTCTACGCTTTTGCGTGTTTCCAAATACGTTTCGCTCAGCAGCGGATCGCAGCAAACGTTGAACCTGCTGCAATCGTCAATTATGTTCAGAGGGTGGCATCTCACCCCGTTTTTCATCGCAAAATGTCCTTTGAAGTCCGATTGCCACATTTCGTTAGGTTCTGATTTTTCAAAACGTATATACGGCGTCGCCGCAAGACTTGCTTCTTTTGTAATCAGTCCGTTGCGTTTTAGTATGTTGTTGAAGGTCTTTGCGCTCGGCAAATCCGCTATTCCTTCGTTTTGCATCATCTGCCTTATTTTTACCGCACCAAGCGCCTTAAAGTCGTTTCTGTAGCTTACTATCTTCTTTTCGATTTCGATATCGGTCTTTCCGGGTATATTCACAGGCGCCCTGTTCCTGTCGTCCAATTTTTCACCGGAAAGATATCGTTTGATCCACTTATCTCCGGTGGGACGGCTTATTCCATACTCGCGGCATAGCTCACTTTTGCTTTTTTCGTGTGATAAAACTCGTTTTACAAATTCTTCTCTCATGGTTCTTTTTTTCATCTCTTTCCAAGGCATCTTTTTGTTTTCCTCCAAAACATTTTTTGCCTTAATTATATCAAATTTTTGTAAACCATGTTACTTCACAATCTGTAAACTATGTTACTACACCAAACA
>CACZZA010000083.1 GCA_902785485.1 uncultured Ruminococcus sp.
ATTCACGACGCCGCGTTATTGACAAAAAGCGCCTCAATATGATATAATAATTTATCTATAATTTTTATTATTATCCGAAATAGGAAAACTCAAGGAAAAACAGTCAGATGGAACGCGAAAAAGTAAAGATAAACGAAGAAAAGATCAAAGAACAGTATTCATATATGCACCTTCTGAGCGAGCGCAACAAGGCGCGCGCCGCCGAGACGGGGATGCTCCCGAAGGTCTACATCCAGACCTTCGGATGCCAGCAGAACGAGAGCGACAGCGAGAAGCTCGCAGGGATGGCGTGCGAGATGGATTACGTACTCACCGACGACCCGAAGGAAGCGGACCTCATCCTCGTAAACACCTGCGCGGTGCGCGAACACGCCGAGATTAGGGCGCTTTCGATAACGGGACAGTTCAAGCACCTTAAAGCGGCGAAGCCGGAACTCAAGATCGGTATATGCGGCTGTATGGTCTCGCAGGAGCATCGCAAAGAGGACATCAAGCACAAATATCCCTACGTCGATTTTCTTTTCGGTACGGATATGCTCTGGCGCTTCCCGGAGATACTGTACGCCTCGTTCAACGCGAAAAAGCGCCTGTTTTATCTCGATCAGGGCGACGGCAACGTGTTCGAGAATATGCCGGTCAAACGCGAATACGACTTCAAGGCGTACGTCAGCATAATGTACGGCTGCAACAACTTCTGCACCTACTGCGTCGTGCCGTACGTCCGCGGAAGGGAGCGCAGCCGCGACAGAGAGGACGTCATAAGAGAGGTCGAACTGCTCGTGCGCGAGGGGTACTGCGAGATCACCCTGCTCGGGCAGAACGTGAACAGCTACGGGCGCGACCTGTACTCCGATTACGATTTTGCGGACCTTCTGACCGATATATGCAAGATCGAAGGAGACTTCTGGATCCGCTTCATGACGAGCCACCCGAAGGACGCGTCGCATAAGCTCATCGACACTGTGGCGCGCGAAAAGAAGATCGTCAAGCATATACATCTGCCCTTCCAGTCGGGGAGCGACCGGATATTGAAGCTGATGAACCGCAGATATACGAAAGCGGATTATCTTTCGCTCATAGAATATGCCAAGGAAAAAATACCCGGAGTCGCGTTCACGAGCGACGTCATAGTCGGATTTCCGACCGAGACGGACGAAGATGCACTCCGGCCGAAAAAATGGAACAGGTGCCCGATAAGGACAAAAAACGCAGATTTGCCGTCCTGCTCGACGTTCAGAACGGGATCTCGAAGCAGAAGAACGCCGAAAAAGAGGGAAGCGTCGTCCGGGTCCTCGTCGAGGGAAAGAGCAAGACAGACCCCGATAAATATTCCGGGCGCACCGAAAAGAACAGACTCGTCCACTTTGACGCTGACGAAAGCGATATAGGACATTTTCGCGACGTAAAGATCACACGCGCGGACACGTTCGCGATGTACGGTACTTTGACGGACCGCAACGAATAACTGAGAGGTTGATACTATGGCGCTGACGCCGATGATGCAGCAATACATGAAAATAAAGGAGGAATACGCGGACTCGATCCTGCTGTTCCGCCTCGGGGACTTTTACGAGATGTTTTTCGAGGACGCGAAGATCGCGTCGCGCGAGCTTGAACTGACCCTGACAGGCAAGGACTGCGGCGAGGAGGAGAGGGCGCCTATGTGCGGCATCCCCTATCACGCGGTCGAGAACTACCTCGGACGGCTCGTAAGCAAGGGGTACAAGGTCGCGATCTGCGAACAGACCGAAGACCCCGCGCTCGCGAAGGACATAGTGCGCCGCGAAGTCATCCGCGTAGTCACTCCCGGAACGGTGTTCGAGAGCGAGCTTCTGCCGAACGACAAGAACAACTATATCGCCTCGGTGTGCGTCGACTCGGGACGCGCGGGCATCACGTTCGCAGACGTCTCGACGGGCGACTTTCTCGCGACCGAGGTAGAGGGCGTAAGGCTTGAACCCCTCATCCTGAACGAACTTGCGACCTATTCTCCGAAAGAGCTGTTGCTGAACTTCCCGACGGCGGGATACAAGGATCTCTCCGAATACATCAGAGGTCAGAACGTGTTCGTCGGGACCCCCTCGCAGGACTACTTCGAGCCTGAACGCGCCGGATCCGAACTGCTCAAACTGAACGGCAGGCTCCCCGATATTTCGCTCATCCCCTCGGGAGGAAAGGCGCTCATAAGGAGCGCGGGCGCTTTGATAGGTTATCTCTCCGACACGCAGAAGACGGATCTCGGATATTTCAGGGAACTCACCGTATATACCTCGACCCAGTACCTCGAAATAGACCGCAGTACGCGCCGCAATCTCGAGCTGACCGAGAATATGCGTTCAAAGGACCGCAAGAACACGCTACTCGCGGTGATAAACAAGACGAGGACCAGTATGGGCAACCGCCTGCTCGCGTCGTGGGTCGAAAAACCGCTCGTCAACACCTATTACATAATCCGCCGTCAGAAGGCGGTCGCGGAGCTTTTCGACGCTTATATGCTGCGAAGCGAGCTTGGAGAGGCGCTCCGAAACGCGGGCGACCTCGAAAGACTGCTCACAAAGGTCGTTTACGGCACGGCGAACGGACGCGACCTCAATGCGATAGCGGACACTCTCGCCGTTGTTCCGCGCCTCAAAGCGCTGCTCGCGGAGTGCCGGAGCGACGAGCTTGCGGGGATACGCGACGGGATAGATGAGCTAAACGACATATATACGCTCATAAAACGCGGTATCGTCGACGAGCCGCCCTTCTCGATACGCGAGGGGGGATTTATCCGCGCGGGATTTTCAAAGGACATAGACGAGCTTCGCGACGTCATCACCAACGGAAAGAGCTACGTCGAAAAGCTCGAGGAAACGGAACGCGAGAAGACGGGCATCAAGAAGCTGCGCGTCGGGTACAACCGCGTTTTCGGTTACTATATAGAGGTCTCGCGTTCAAACACCGAGCCGATACCCGAGCATTACGTCAGAAAACAGACTTTGACCAACTGCGAAAGATACATAACCGACGACCTCAAAAAACTCGAGGCGACGATCCTCGGCGCGTCCGACAGGATCGCTTCTCTCGAATACGACGCCTTTGAACTGATAAGACAGGAGGTCTCGAACCGCGGCGAGCGCATACGCAGGACCGCGGAAAACCTCGCCCGGCTCGACGTTTACTACTCGCTCGCGGAGGCGGCGGTCAAGAACAACTACTGCGCGCCCGAGGTCGATTACAGCGACGTCATCGACATCAAGGACGGACGGCACCCCGTCGTCGAGCTTGTCGTACGCGACTCTTATTTCGTGCCTAACGACACCTATCTCAACACCTCGTCCGACAGACTCATGCTCATCACGGGACCGAATATGGCGGGTAAATCGACGTATATGCGCCAGGTCGCCCTTATCGTCATTTTGGCGCAGATAGGCTCGTTCGTCCCGGCGCGCGAGGCGCGGATAGGCATAGTCGATAAGATATTCACCCGTATAGGCGCGTCCGACGACCTTGCGAGCGGTCAGTCGACTTTTATGCTCGAGATGAACGAGGTCGCGTACATCCTCAAAAACGCGACGAAAAAGAGCCTTGTCATTTACGACGAGATCGGGCGCGGTACCTCGACCTTCGACGGTATGAGCATAGCGCGCGCGGTCGCCGAATACACGGCGGGAAAGAAGATCGGCGCGAAGTCGCTGTTCGCGACCCACTATCACGAGCTTACCGACCTCGAAGAAAAGATCGACGGCATACGCAACTACAACATAGCCGCAAAGAAAAAGGGAGATACGCTGACGTTTCTCCGTAAGATCGTCAGAGGCAAGACCGACGACAGCTACGGGATCGAGGTCGCGTCTCTGGCGGGAGTCCCGTCCGCGGTCATCAAACGCGCGAAAGAGGTGCTGACAGACCTCGAAAACGGGGCGAGACCCGCTTCCGTTTCGCCTGCCGCAAAGTCGGACGAAGGTGAGATCTCGTTCGATTCGGTGATCTCGGAATCGCTCGCGGACGAGCTTCGTTCCCTCGACCTCAACGTTATGACTCCGATAGAGGCTTTGTCGTATCTGTACGAACTCAAAAAGAAACTGTAAGGTGTAAAAATGGGCATTATCAACGTACTTGATTTTCAAGTCGCCAACCTGATCGCCGCGGGAGAAGTCGTCGAAAGACCCGCTTCCGCCGTCAAGGAGCTTGTCGAAAATTCGATAGACGCGGGCGCGGACAAGATCACCGTCGAGATAAAGAACGGCGGCAGCTCTCTCATACGCGTCAGCGACAACGGCAAGGGGATATTTCGCGAGGACGTACCCGTCGCCGTCAAACGCCACGCGACGAGCAAGATCCGCACCGCGGCAGACCTCGATGGGATAAAGACGCTCGGGTTCAGGGGCGAGGCGCTGGCGGCGATCTCGTCGGTCAGCCGTCTCCGCATCATAACCAAGACCGCGGCGGAAGAGGTCGGCACCCTCTTCGAGTGCTACGCCGGAGAAGAGGGATCGGTCTCCGACACCGGCGCGCCCGTCGGAACGACGGTCATCGTCGAGGAGCTTTTCGCCAACGTCCCCGCGAGACGTAAGTTCCTCAAACGCGACGCCACCGAGGCGATGGCGGTATATTCGACGCTCGAAAAAATGGCGATAAGCCACCCCGAGATCGCTTTGAAGTTCATCAGCGACTCGAACGTAAAATTCGAGACCGTCGGCGACGGCTCGCTCAAAAACACGCTCTACGCGCTGTTCGGCGGCGAATTCATCAAAAAACTGACGCCGGTCAATTCCGAGACGCGCGAAGTCACCGTTACGGGATTTATCGGAAATCCCGACAATATACGCGCAAACCGCAACTTTGAGAACTTTTTCATCAACGGGCGCTACGTCCGCTGCCGCACCGCTCAGGCGGCGCTCGAGCAGGCGTACGACTCGTATATCCCGAAGGACAAGTTCCCGGTCTGCATACTGAACATAAAGCTATCCCCGACGCTCGTCGACGTCAACGTACATCCCGCTAAGCTCGAGGTCAAGTTCGGCGATGAACGCCCGGTCTTCCAGGCGGTATATTCCTGCGCCCGCGGAACGCTCGAAAACTCCCTTCCGCGCCCCGAGCTGGTCCTTCCCGAGACCGACAGGCGCGCCGAGGAGGGAAGACGGCTGCTTTCGGCGTACACTCCCGTTGCGGAACGCGGAGAGAGGACGAGGAGCGAAAACCTCACGTTCGGGATGAACGCGCCGAAAAACGAAAAGAACGACGTCCCGTTCGTGTTCCGCCCCGACATCGAATATACTCCGATAGAGAAAACGGAGGAGAAAATAGCTCCTCGGGAAAGCGACGGAGTGTCGCCCTACGTCTCGTCCCGCACCCGCGAAACGCTTGTCAGCTACGTTGAAGCCGAAAAAGCGGAAGAAGCGAAACAGAGTCCGGTCCCGCCTGAAAACGAAACGCGCGAAACCGAGTCCGCGACGTCTCCCATTTCGGAGATCAGCCGCGAGGAGGCAAAGACCGAAAACGCCGTTCCGTTCTACCGTATCATCGGCGAAGCGTTCTACACTTACGTTTTCGTCGAGCTGACGGACCGCGTCCTCGTTATAGACAAGCACGCCGCGCACGAACGTATGAACTTCGAGGAGCTTAAAAGAAACCTGCGCTCCGAGGAAACGCCGTCGCAGCTGCTGCTCGTCCCCGCGTTCGTCAGTCTGTCGCCGGAGGAGATCGCGGCGGTGCGCGAGTATGAACGGGAGATCCGCGCGACCGGGTTCGATTTTGAGATCGATATGCGCGCAAGACGCGTCAACGTCAGCGCCATCCCGATCGGATTCGGCAAGGAGTCGGCTGAGGACGCGTTCGCTACCATCGCGGACCGTCTCGCGACAGGATCCGGCTCGGCCGGAGAAACGCGCGACATGATCTACGAAAAGGCGCTGTATCAGGCGTCCTGCAAGGCGGCGGTCAAGGGAGGAGAGGAAAACGATCCCAAATACGTAAGGGTGATAGTCGAACGCCTGCTGACCGACCCCGAGATACGCTACTGTCCGCACGGACGTCCGGTCTCGTTCGAGATAACCAAAGACAATTTCGACCGACAGTTCAAGAGAAAATAACGGAGATGTTATGAGCTTCAAAGTGATAAAAACCGAAGGAAAAGCAAGACGCGGCGTGTTCGAGTGTCCGCACGGGACGGTGCAGACGCCCGTATTCATGAACGTCGGCACGTCCGCCGCGATCAAAGGCGGAGTCTCGACCTACGACCTCACGCAGATAGGCACGCAGGTCGAACTGTCGAACACCTATCACCTGCATATAAGACCGGGCGACGACCTCATCCGCAGGATGGGAGGTCTCCACAAGTTCTTCAACTGGGACGGACCCATCCTCACCGACTCGGGCGGATTTCAGGTCTTCTCGCTCGCAAAGCTGCGCCGCATCACCGAGGAGGGAGTCTCCTTCCAGTCCCACATGGACGGCAAAAAGATATTCATGGGACCCGAGGAGAGTATGCGCATACAGTCCAACCTCGGGAGCGATATAGCGATGGCGTTCGACGAGTGCGTCGAAAATCCGGCGGAATATAATTACGCGAAAAGATCCGCGGAGCGCACGGTACGCTGGCTCGCGAGGTGCAAGACCGAACACGAACGGCTGAACGCTCTTCCGGATACGGTCAACCCCGGACAGATGCTTTTCGGTATCAACCAGGGAAGCACTTATAAAGACATACGCATAGAGAATATGAAGGCGATAAGCGAATACGACTGCGACGGCTACGCGATAGGCGGACTCGCCGTCGGCGAAGCGGCGGAGGAAATGTACGACACGATCGACGCCGTGGAGCCTTATATGCCGACAGATAAGCCGCGCTATCTTATGGGAGTCGGCACTCCGGTCAACATCCTCGAGGCGGTACACCGCGGAGTCGATTTCTTCGACTGCGTGATGCCCTCGCGTAACGCGCGCCACGCCAATCTGTTCACGTGGAACGGAAAGCTCAACCTCAACAACGAAAAGTTCTTCGACGATCCGCTCCCGCTCGACACCGAGTGCGACTGTCCCGTCTGCCGCCGCTACACCCGCGCGTACGTGCGGCATCTGTTCAAGGCGCGCGAGATGCTCGGTATGCGCCTCTGCGTGATACACAATCTCTATTTTTACAATAAGCTGATGGAGCGCATAAGAAAAGAACTCGACGAAGGGACTTTCGAGGAGTTCTACCGGGAATACCGCGTCAGACTCGAAAACCGTCTGTGAGGACAAGATGAAAAAAGAGACCGTCACCCTGAAAAACGTAAAGCGCGATATAATCCGCTCCTGCCTTAACGAACGTTCATATATGTCGGAAAAGGTCTTGCTTTCCGTCTTCTTTTTGTCCGTCGGGTGCGGATCTGCCGCATATTATCGTCACACAGCCCCGACCGAAAAGGGCAGATTGGCGGGACTGATCTTGCTTATCGTATTTGCGGCGGCTCTCACGGCAATTTTCATTCGGCTCGGATGCGTTTTTATCGCGGCGTTCGGAAGATGCCGGAATTTCAAGGTGACGAAACAGGTTTTACACGCTTCTACCCTGCTTGAAACCGATCACGTTTACCATCCGAGGCGAAGCAGGACCGAGCCCATCCTCGAAAGGATCGCGTATTTTGACGCAGGCAAATGGCTTGTTCCCTTGATATGCTTTGGTTGGAGCAAGGCTAACAAATGCTGGAGAGGGGACCTTTTTGAAAAGATCGGAGAAGGTTCGGATTTTTACGTTCTTTACGGAAAGGATAAAACCGTCTACTACGCATATCCCGCAGATCTGTTCGAGCTGTCCGAAGAGGTATCGAATTTCGAAAGGCTCCGCGAGGAAAAGCGGGAAAGGCGCAGGAGATACTGATGAAAAAAGAGACCGTCACCCTGAAAAACGTCAAAAAAGATATACGTTCCGGTATGGCGAAAAGAAACGACGTTATGATCTTCCGCCTGTCGCTCGCGGCAGTCGTGGTACTCGGCGCGCTCGTGCTTTGCGTTATGTACCGGCTGTTTTCTCCGATCTCGGCGGTGAGAAGACTCGCGGTCGCCCCTATCGTCGTGACTTCGGTGATACTCGGCGGGATCGTGACGCGGTTCATCATTTACTTCGTTCAGGTCGGGAAGGCGACGCGCCGTTTCAAGGTGGCAAAGCAGCCGGTCGAAGGCTCTGCGTCGCTTGAAGTGGCGAGGACCGACGAAAGAAGGCTATACGGCGAAAACGGCGACGACCCGGGCGGGATGCCGTTTTTTGATCACATAATGTATTTCAGAGCGGGAAAATGGATCCTCCCGAAATACTGTTTCCGTTGGAGTATGGCTCATTATACCGACAAGGAGTCTTTTTTTCGCAATACGGCGGAAGGAACGGAGTGTTACGTGATATACGGGGGAGACCGCGAGGTCTACGCGGCGTACCCGGTAGAGTGGTTCGAGCTGTCGCGCGAGGTCAAGGATATCGAGATCATCCGCGAAGAAAACAAAGAGCGCCGCAGGAGATACTGATGAAAAAAGAAGTCATTACGGATGAAGAAATCAAAAAAGACATACGCGACGCTTTTCTGCGTTCAGACTGGGTCGTAAAAGCGCTGGCGGCGGAGCTCGTCGTCGGTCTTGCTATCTTCGCTTTCATCTACTCGGTCATTTTTTCGACGTCCTCTTCCGACGACAAGATCGCGATCGCGGTCTTGTTCGGAGTCGGTCTTATCCCGATCCCGGTAATGTATTTCATCGATCGGAATAAAAACAAGCGGTTTGCCCGGGCGACCGAAAATTCGTACGAAATAACCGTGGAAAAGCTCGAAGACGCGTCGCGCTCCGAGGACGACCTGAAAGCAAAACTGAGAAAAGCCGCGGCGAACAGTTATCACGGGAGAAGAACGCGTTATCTGCGCGACGAGTCGGTCGCGGTGCCGACGGGAAGGATCATGTTTTTTAATTCGGGCGTGTGGATCTTGCCCGATAAGTGTTACCGGTGGAGCAAAGAGAATATGTTCTACGCGGAAAGCATGAAAAAGAATTTTCACGTCGGAGACGAATTCTACGTGATATGCGCCGTCGAAGGAAGGGTCGCCGTCGCGTACCCTCTGCGCGTTTTCGAACTATCCGGAGACCTTGCGATCAAAGAAGATAAGGGACTGTAATAACGGTCCCTTATTTTTTGCAAAAACGGGAAGATAAACAAGAATATAACGCACTCGGTCTCGCGGCGATGACCACTAATAAGGCATAAGCGTTAGTTCAATGGCACTACGCGTTTCGTCCGTTCTCTCCCACTCGACGTACAGAAAGTACGCCTTCGGGGAGAGAACGAACGATCCTCATCCACGATACCTTCGCGCAGGGCGATCCATCGCAGGAAAAGTTACTTTCCGAAGGAAAGGAAAAGCGCAAACCCCACCTACGAAGCCGAGCCATTTGGCAGTTATGGAAACGATTATTGCTGAATGAGCGATTGTGTTCCAAATGGCGATGCGAACGATAATTACAAGCGGAACAACAGGATAATATCTACGGAGCGAGATAAAGGGTAGGACTCCCCGTTGAGGTGTGGGGAGGTCGAGGAGGGGAGGAGTTGCGCTTCCGCGCGAATGTGGCGGAAGTGCCTCCTAACCCC
>CACZZA010000084.1 GCA_902785485.1 uncultured Ruminococcus sp.
ATTTGACTTTCGGGAGGAACCGCAATAAATGTGAACTGCTCCAATGATAAAAACTTGCCTGTTGCCATTTTTCTGGCCTCCTTATATTGATTTGCACATTGTGCAAGGCCAGTATATATGGCAACGATAATGCAAGTAAATAATGACAGGCCGGGAATTGACCCGGTCTGTCATTATTTGAACTATTATGCAGTTGTTGGAATTTCGATAGAAATGGCTAATTGTCCACCCAATGCTTTTGCAATTCGATCAAGTGTCGCAACAGAAGGATTCGCGATACCCCTCTCTATTTTAGAAATATCAGACTGATCAATCCCAGACAACTCCGCCAACTGCTTTTGAGAAATACCTGCAATTGCACGCGCTGCGGCAACGGCATGTGCTGACTCTTGATGAACGATTAGTTTTTCATGACGAACAGTTTCGCCGTCTTCATAGATCGTTTCTGTCTCAATATCAAGGTTATCACTCCAGACAATACCATATAAATGCCAAAAAGCGCGAAGAAAAGGCGCTTTTTGGCATTTGTGCATAAGACGAATAAGAACAATTAGTGTATCAAAGATTTTCACACTGTTCCGAAAAACTATGAAGATTAGGTTTGAACACCGACTGGCTTATGGCTTATTCAGCGGCTTCTTCAAGCTCAAAGCGGTATTTCTGGCGGATGTCGGGGTACTTTTCGTGATCCACCTCGGAGAGGAACATGTCGAGCGGGCGTACGAAAAGCCCGCCGTCGCCGTAGAGGGGGCTGTAGACCATCATCTGCTCGCCGGTTTCCGAATGGGTGGCTGTGCCGACGATCATATAGAGATACTGATCCGTCGCGGGATCGACCGTCTCGCGCTTGAAGTGGCGGACGATATCGCCGACACGAAAGTTACGTTCGTCCATGGCCGCCTCACTTTCCGTCCGGGAAGCTGGTGAAGGAGCCGTGCTCTTCCACAGGCAGGCCCTTTTCTTCCTTTTGCGCCGCGATCGAGCGGATCAGGAAAGCCATGTTGTGGGCGATGTTCCGCCCGAGGAACGGCGCTCTTTTGTCTTTTCCGGCGTGTCCCGGAAAAGTCAGATATAGGGGAAGGAGCGCCGCCGCTCCGAGGATAAAGGGAAATGCGTTCATCTTATTCTCCGTCTATCGCTTCAAGACCGTGTACGTTGGAGAGTTTTTTCGCTTTTATGTTCTTGACGAGGAGGGTGAAGACAGCGCAGCTGAGCGCAAAGAGTACCGTCGCGTAAACGGGGAGCGCGCGCCATACGAGCGTCGCTTTGAAGACGAGTCCGAGGAGCACCGGAGTAATAGTCTGAGCGGACATGCTCGCCGCGTAGTAGTAGCCGGTGAATTTGCCGATCTTTTTGCTCGAGCAAAGCTCGACGACCATCGGGAAGGAGCAGTTATGCACGAGCGCCATTCCGAAGCCCTTGACCGCCCATACCGCAAAGAGCAGGGTGGGGAAGGCGTATTCGCCGTTGTTTCCGGTGACTTTAGCGGTCGGAACGACGAAGCACATCGCGATCATCGCAAGGACGGTTATAGAAAGTCCGGACGTTATCGTCCATTTTCTGCCGATCTTGTCGGCGATGACGCCCGCCGTGGCAAATCCGACTACCGCGGCGACGCCTCCGACTATAGTCAGGAGCATAGTCGCGCTCGAAGCGGAATTGAGATAATATATAACGTAGTTGCCTATGTAAGTGCCGATCGCGTTGTCAGCCATGAACCACAGGAACTCTGCTCCGAGTATCGCGAGGAGCATGCGCTTGTTTGCTTTGGACATCGGAGAAGAGTCGTCGATGGGATTTTCGACTGCGGCGAGCTTTTCTCCGAGTTCGATCTCGTCTTTGAGTTCGGTCTCGAGCTTGTTTTCCCTGATCGTGAAGAACAGCACGAGCGCGGAGATCACCATAAGCACCGACGCTATGATGAACGGAAGCTCTATGATCCACACTTTTCTCGCTTCGTCTTCGACGTTGATGTAGTCGGAGAGCTTGAGAAAGATGCCGAGGACTGTGGCGGACGCGCCGCCGAGGTAGCCCATTATGTTGATGATACCGTTAGCTTTCGCGCGCAGAGGCTTCGGCGTGATGTCCGGCATCAGCGCGACGGCGGGGTTGCGGTACATCATCATAAATATAAGGACGATGACCATAAATACGACCATTCCGACGATATTGTTCCGATGGAAAAACAGGGGGATAAACGGGAAGGCGATCGCCGATACCGCCGTGCCGACGAGGATAAAAGGCATACGTTTGCCTATCTTCGTATGCGTCCTGTCGGAGAGGTTGCCGAAGATCGGGAGCAGAATGAGCGCGGCGAGGTTGTCGCACGCCATTATTATTCCGACGATCCACTGTACGTTGAGGATCTTTCCCGCGTCGCTCGCCTTCAGCTCCGCGGACGACATATCGTACATCCTTCGCGCAAAAATGTCGGTCAGAAACGTGGGGCACCACGAGTCGTAAACCTGCCACAAAAGCAGGATCCCGAAAAACGCGAATCCAATAAGAAACGTGCGCTTGTAATTCAGTCTGAGTCCGGTCGGGGTCTTTTCCATTGAAGTATCCTCCGAAACATTTTTATTCTGTCCCCATTATACAACTATATTTACGCTTTATCAAGCATAAAACGCTTTTTTGCAAAAAAACAGACCGCCGAAGCGGTCAGTTTTTTGTGTTGTGCGGGGATCATTTTGCGGTGACTACGGAAGTTACGTGCGGATTTGCTCCGTTGTACCAGTAGAGGAAGCCTTCAACGTCGATCTTGTCGCCGACTTTGAGTCCTTCGACTGCTTTGTAAACGTCGGAGTCCTTGCCGGTGAGGTAGAATTCAACGCAGAGGTTGAGTTCTTTACCGTCTTCGGTGGTAGCCTTGAGGTAAATGTCGTCGGTCTTCTCGGTGGGGTTCTTGTAGTTGAACGCCTGTCCGTCTTCCTGAGCGGCTACGGTGAGACCCTTGAACGCTACGAGCTCGTTCTGATGCTTGATGAGGTCGTCGGTGCCGACGAGAGCGGTGACGTCGGTAGCGGTAGCGATGTAATTGCCCTCGAGGATCTCGACGGTGCAGCCTTCGCCGATCTCGACTTCGCCGGACCATTCAGCCTTGAAACCGGTGACTTTGACTTTGGTCCCGACTTCGAGCTTGTTGTACTCATCCTCGGTTATAGCGGCGTTGTATGCGAGATAACCGCCGTCTTTGTCCTGAAGGTAGATGATCGCTTTGTTGTCCCACCAGGACTGTTTGCCCTGAACGTACGCTTCGATGACTACGGGAGCGTCGATCGCCGCCGCGGTGTACTCGGCGTAGGTCATAACGCCTTCGCCTTTTTCTTCGGTCGCGGCAGTTTCGGCTGCTTCTTTGGTTTCTTCGGCAGCCTTGGTCTCTTCCGGTTTATCGGAGTTGCCGCAGGCAACGAGCGCGAAGACGAAAGTCAGCGCAAGTAAAACAGCAAGTAATTTTTTCATTTTTCTGTCTCCTTTGTTTAGGTAAAAGTTGTTTTTTACCTTTATTTCCATTATATTATACTTCTTCTTTCAGGAAAATCAAGTGATTTTACGATTTTTTACGTTTTTTCTTGCGAACGGCGGTATAACAAACGTAAATTCCCATCAAGCACCAGATCGCTCCGAGCAATATGAAGAGTCCCTTTGCCATACCCGGCATCGGACCGAGATCCGCGTCCGAGGGAGAAAAACCGACCTTGTTCGCGCCGACCATGTCGAGACGGTAGAGCGACGAAACGTCGGAAAACAGATTTTCGATATACGCGTCGTCAACGTTCTCCTTGCGCCTTACCGAGCGCGCGGTCTTTTCTATCATCTGACCCGCGGCGTCGCGCAGGGAAGCGGAACCGTTGAAAACCGGGGTGACGAACGTGTTCTCGATATTTCCGAGCAGGAGCTTCGTCGCGTCGAGCTTGACGGAATAATAAGTTTCGGTGTCGTCGTACGGATGGTCGATATAGGCTTTATACTCGTCCGACTCCTGCGCCTTCTTCGTGACCGGGATATATCCTTCGGTCTCGGCGTATTTGAGCTGAACGTCGTTCGAAATAAGATACTGCGCGAACAGCCACGAAGCCACGACCTCGCCCCCGTCGCGCTTGTTGAAGATACATATCGAAGGGCCTTGCGAGATCATCACCGGCCGTTCGGGGTCGTACTGAGGTATCGGACGCACCGCAAGCTCGTAGTCGACGACCGCGTCCTCCGCAATATCGGAGTGGGGAGCCTTTTTGCCCATCCACGTCGCGCCCGCCGTCGAATCTACGGCAAATACGCACTGACCGGCGTTGAGAAAGTTTGCCGGGTAGGACGAGATCGCGAAGGTCGAGAACGCTTTCTTTCCGGTATGCTCGGCGATCTCGTACAAAAATTCCTTCGTTACGTCGTTGAATATCCCGATATTTCCTTCCGGATCGGAATATCCCGCGCCCCGCTGCCGCAGATACTGTATCATCATATTGTCGGTCGACTTGTAGAGGAACGGGATCATCGTCTTCTGTCCGTTGACCTTGAAGGTGCCGTCCTCGTCCTGCTCTCCCGCTTTGTCCGCGACTTCCCAGATAAAGTCCCAGGTCAATACGTCGGGCAGAGTGTAACCCATTTGTTCGAGCAGGGTGACGTTGATATAGCAAGCCTCGGTCGAACGCATGAACGGCACGGCATAGTGTGAGGAGTCGATAATACACTCGTCAAGGTATTTTTCGATCATTTCGTCTCTGTCGGGTCCGTCGAATTTGAGTTCGCTTCCTCCGAGGCCGTACTTTTCGTCCTCAAAGAGAGAGTCGAGCGGAACGACGACGTTATTTCCCGTGATGTAAGTCGCGATGTGGTCGGGATAGGTTATGCAGACGTTCGGCGTCGTCAGAGTCGAGATGTTCGTGATGACGTCGTTGTAGATGCGTCCGTAGTCGGCGTAAAGCCTTATCTTGACCTTGATATTCGGATAGATCTTTTCAAAGTCCTCTATCGACTGCGCGTAGATGCCGGTCTGATTTTTATTGGTGTCGTTTTTTGCCCAGAACGTGATCTCGTAGGTCTTATCCGGATCGAAGGCGTCCGTTCCTTCGAAAGGAACAAGTCCCCTGTCTCCGTGACACGAAGTCAGGACGAACACGGGCAGGACGAGCGAAAGTGCGAGCAGGAACGACGCCGCTTTTTTGAATAAGCTCATCCTTTTGTGCCTCCTCTCATTACTCCCGACGTTATCTTGTCGCGGAAGATAAGGAACAGGACGATAAGCGGAACGGAAATGACGACGACCGCCGCCATCATCGCGGGGATGTTCTCGCGTCCGAAGCCGTTTTCACGCAGCTCCTGTATGCCGTTCGATACGAGAAAGTAGTTTTTATCGTCTGTAATGAGCCTCGGCCAGACGTAAGAGTTCCAGCATTCGATGACTTTGAGTATAACGACCGTGACGATGGTCGGGCGGCAGATCGGTATCATGACCTTGGTCAGATACTTGAAGTCAGACGTCCCGTCGACCTTCGCCGCCTTGTAAAGCTCGTCGGGGATGCCCTCGAAGTTTTCCTTCAATAAGTAAATGTAGAAGACCGACGTCACCGACGGGAGGATGAGTCCCCAGAAGGTGTTGCGCATATTCCAGTCGGTTATCGTGACGAAGTTCGTGATGATGACGAGTTCGTTCGGTATCATCATAAAAGACAGGAACAGCACGAACACGAGGTTCTTGCCGCGGAATTCAAGTCTTGAGAACGCGAACGCCGCAAGCACGATGACGACGAGCATGACCGCCGTCGTCGCCGCCGTGAAGATCAGAGTGTTGAGAAAATACTTGCCGAGAGGGACTTCGGTGAAAGCGTCCTTATAATTTTGCAGAGTGGGGTCGGACGCGTAAAACTTCGGAACGTATTCCGCGTTATAGGAGCCGTAGCTCTTGAACGACGTCAGCACCATCCAGTAGAACGGGAAAAGGACGATCACTCCCCACACGGAGAGAAAAATATATTTGAATACGGAGAATATCCGTTTTCCGACTTTGTTTTCGTTCATTCGTATCCCTCCTTTACACAGTGAACTTGCGCTTGCTGAACAGCAGGTTCACGCAGGTTATCGTGAATACGATGAGGAACAGTATGATAGCCGCCGCCGACGCGTATGAGGGGTATCCTCCCGAGTTGCCGTACAGCATATCGTAGACGTAACCGACGATGGTGTTCATCCCCGCGGCGTTGAGGTCGGTGCCGAACAGAGCGACCGCGTCGCTGTACGCCTTGAACGCCCCGATAAAACCGGTGATGATGAGGTAGAAAAGCATCGGGGAGATCATCGGAAGCGTGATACGGGTGAAAATACGCCATTTCGCCGTCCCGTCGACTCTTGCCGCGTCGTAATATACCTTGTTGACCGAGGCGAGCGAGCCTGTCAGTATCAGGATCTTGAACGGAAGCACGACCCATACCGTGTAGATGCACATTACGAGCATTTTTGCCCAGTACGGACCGTTGATAAAGTCAACGGACGAGCCTCCGAAGAAGTTTATCAGCATATTGATAAGTCCGTCCGAGTACGCCGTTTTGTTGAACAGTATCATAAATACGAGTCCTACGGCGAGGGTGTTCGTGACGTACGGCAGAAAGTAGATCGTCTGGAACGCCTTTTTCAGCGCTTTTATCGAATTGAG
Organism: uncultured Ruminococcus sp.; assembly: GCA_902785485.1. Classification (GTDB taxonomy): domain Bacteria; phylum Bacillota; class Clostridia; order Oscillospirales; family CAG-272; genus RUG13077. The sequence continues at coordinate 6,647 of CACZZA010000084.1, forward strand.
CGCAAGCGAGATCAAAAGCGCGAGTCCCGTCGAGACCGGTACGGTTATAACGACGAGGATCAGCGTGTTTTTGACCGCCTGAAGAAAATACGGATCGCGCAGAACGTATTTGAAATTATAAAAACCGACTCCGTAAGAGACCTGCGACGCGGAGTTGTACCCCTCCTCGAACGAGTACACGATAACGTCTATAAGCGGGTAGACCATGAACACTCCCAGAAAAGCGATCGCCGGGAGAAGATACAGCCACGCCTTTAAGTTGTTCTTTTTCATCTTATTCCGCCTTCGTATCGCCGTAGTATATACGGGCGCCGCTTTCGGGGTCGAACAGGTGAGTTTTGTTCGGCTTGAGGGTAAAACGCACCGAACGCGCGTCGGGATCCTTCACGACTCCCGACTCGACTATCGCGCGTCCTACGTCGGTGTTGAGAGAAGCGTTCTTGAATACGATGCTCGTGTCGCGTCCCATGACCTCGACTCTTTCCATTCCGCACGACAGTTTTCCGTCTTCCGCCGGTATAAAGCCCTCGGGGCGTACGGCTGCTTTGACCTTGCCGTCGCGCGCACCCTTGACGTCGAGGACTTCGTCTTCGCCGATATACAGTTTTTCGCCTTTGACTTCGCCGTCGAATACGTTGATGGGGGGAGTGCCGAGAAACTTCGCCACGAACAGGTTGACCGGATCGTCGTAAACGTTCTGAGGCTTACCGGTCTGGTTGACGACTCCGTCCTTCATCACGATTATAAGGTCGGAAATGCTCATCGCCTCCTCCTGGTCGTGAGTGACGAATACGGTCGTGATGCCGGTCTCGCGCTGGATGCGCCGTATCTCCTCGCGGGTCTGAAGTCTCAGACGGGCGTCGAGGTTCGACAGAGGCTCGTCGAGCAGAAGCACTCCCGGCATTTTGACGAGCGCGCGGGCGATCGCCACGCGCTGCTGTTGTCCGCCCGAAAGCTCGCTCGGACGGCGGTCGGTAAGTTCTTCGATCTGTACGAGACGCGCCGCTTCAAGCGCGCGGGCGTTCATTTCTTCCTTGGTGGGACGGTCTTTGCCCTTGATGTTCTGAAGCGGGAACAGGATGTTCTGAAGCACCGTCAGATGCGGGTAGAGTGCGTAGTTCTGGAACACGAGTCCGACTCCGCGTTTTTCCGGCGGAAGGGACGTGACGTCGGTATCTCCGAAGAAGATACTTCCCGACGTCGGCGTTTCAAGTCCCGAGATGAGGTTCAGCGTCGTGCTTTTGCCGCAGCCCGAAGGACCGAGCAGACCGACGAGCTTTCCGTCGGGGATCTCGAACGTGAAATTGCTGACGGCGACGACGTCCTCTTTGATCTTTCTGTTCCTGTTCGGGAACTTCTTGGTCAGATTTTTCAGGGTTATGTTCATTTTTCTTTCCTCACGCTTTTGCATTGGAATTTTTTATTAAACTTTATTATATCATAAAACGGAAAAAAATTCAATAATAAATGAGATCATTTGTCAAAAGCGCCCGGCGTTAGCCGACTGTTCCGAAGGACAGTCGGCAACGAAATCCACCCCTGCGGGGTGGGTGAAATCGCCTGCGGCGGTGAAATTGCCCTGCGGGCAGTGAAATCCTGAGGGCAATGCCCGAAAATTTCACCTTTTGCCGTCAGGCAAAAGATTTCACTTTTTTGACGTTTGGCACACAAACGTCCTGCTTGCGCCATTCTGCGACAAAAACCGGCTGAGATAAGGATCATTTTCCTTACTTCAGCCGGCTTTGATTAACTGTCCTTTAGAGCACCTTGCGTCCGTTCCCCCCCTTTTTTGTTCCGAAAGGGTCAGAAATGTCGAGAGAGCCTTTTTGTAAAGGCTCCCCTCGTTATTATCATATTTCTTCGATCCTGCCGCCGAGCAGATCGGCGTCGGAGTGTGTGACCGCGATGACGAGCGTGTTTTTCGCTTTATCGCGGATGAGAGAGGCGAGCGCCTCTTTGTTTTCGGGATCGAGTCCGGTGAACGGCTCGTCGAGCAGGAGTACGTCGCAGTCGAACGCGAGAGCGCGGGCGGCGGCGACTCGGCGTTTCTGTCCTCCGGAGAGCAGGTCGCTTTTTTTATCAAGCTCGCCGCCGAGTCCGAGGGAAACGAGCAGACGTTCGCTCTTCTGTCTGTCTCTGCAGACGAATTCGACGTTTTCTCTCGCCGTCAGCCACGGGAGAAGGCGGTCTTCCTGAAACATATACGAGATACGCGTCCCGTCAGGGACCGACACCTCTCCGCCGAAGTCTTTTTCAAGTCCGGCTATGGCGCGGAGCAGGGTGGTCTTGCCGCGCCCGGACGGACCTTTGAGGACGACCGTCCCGACGGGCGGGAAAACGTATGAGAAAGAGTCGAAAACGACCTTGTTCCCGAACGACTTGCTGAGGTCTTTTATCACTATATTACCCTTCATGACGCGGCCTCCCCGTTCTTTTTGCGGAAGAAAAGCATTACCAGCTTTTCTATGACGACCGAGATCACGATGACTGACAGCGTCCACGCGAACAGGTCGACCGTTTCGAGGTAGAGTTTTGAGTCGTTCAGCATTTTTCCGATGGAATCCTTCGGTGTGCAGAGGACTTCCGCGGCGACTCCCGCTTTCCACGCCATGCCCATACAGGTACGCACTCCCGATCTGAAGTACGGAGCGACGGAAGGTATATATATTTTTGTAAGAACGCTTCCGCGTCCGACGTTATATATCTTTGCCATTTCGAGCAGACGGACGTCGGTGTTCTCAAATCCCGCCCTGACGTTGGAGTAGATCACGGGCAGGACGATCAGCAGTGAGATGAAAGAAGCGATGACGCTTTTGTCCATCCAGACCAGCGCGAGGATGATGAACGACGCGACGGGCGTCGCCTTTATGACCGACAGCAGGGGAGAGAACAGAGAGTCGAACACCGCCGAAAAGTGTGAAGCCGCGCCGGAGAGCGCGCCGAGGACGACCGCGGTCGCAAAGCCGAGGGTTATGCGTAAGACCGACAGACCGACGGTTTTATAAAAGGCGGACGTTCCCATAAGCTCGCCGAGACGGACGATCACCCGCCACGGAGAGGGCAAAACGACTTCTTTGCCGACCTTGAGCGAGAGCAGGGACCACACCAAAACCCAAAAGAGCAGTGAGAGGATGGCTCTCACGCTCTTCGGGACTTTTATTCTGTTTTTCATTTACCGAGATAGTAGAATGCGTCGTCCGGAAGCTTGCCGCCGACGGACTGAGGCTTCGCCGCGAACAGGACTTCGAGCATTCCGGAGACCGCCGCTTTCATTTGTTCTCCCTCCAGAAATACGATGTTGCAGTTGGGCAGAGCTTTTTTGGCGACAGCCGCTTTCGGGATGATGCCCGCTTCTTCTATCATAACGGATACTTCGTCGACGTTCTCGTTCGCGAACGCTACCGACTCGTTGTATTCTTCAAGGAATTTCGCGAGCAGAGCGGGGTTTTCCTCTGCAAACTTTTTGTTGACGATGACGACGCCCTGCACGAGGTCGGACGGAGCGACTTTGTTCCACTCTTCGGTGAGATCGAGCGCGACGCGTACGTCTTTGTTGCCGTTCGTTACCGCGGTGACGTTAGGCTCGGGAAGCATACCCAGCTTGACGTCGCCCGAGGTCATCCTGGTCGCAAGCTCGGCGTGCTCGGAAAGATATTCGATCGTGACGTCTTTATCGGGGTCGATGCCGTTCTTTTCAAGAATATAACGGAGAGTGTATTCGGGGGTGGAGCCTTGTCCCGTCGCGTAGATCGTCTGACCCTTGAGGTCGGAGACGGATTTCACGGTCTCGCCGTTTTCAAGAACGTAAAGCACTCCGAGAGTGTTGACCGCCGCGACCTTGAGCGCGCCTTCGGTCTTGTTGTAAAGAACGGACGCGAGGTTGACGGGAACTGCGGCGATCTCATACTCGCCCTTTACGACTTCCGCCGTCACCTGATCGGGAGCGGTAGCGACGTTGAAGGTGCAGTTGAGCTCGGACTTGCCGCTCTTCTTGTCGCTTATCATCTTCGCCATGCCCATACCGGTCGGTCCGGCGAGGGTGTAGACGCGGATCTCTTTGGAAAGGTCTGCGGGAGCTTCCGTTTCGGGAGCTTCGGTTTCTGCCGCTTTCACTTCCGCTGACTGTTCGGGAGCCTTTTCGGTCTCTTTGGTCTCGCCCGCGCCGCCGCATGAGGCAAGTACGCATACCGCCGTAAGCAGCGCCATCAGCAGAGCGATGATCTTGTTGATTTTTTTCATTTTTCTTTTCCTCCGTAGAATTTATTTAATTTTTCTATCGACTTGATACGGACGCCCCCGTCGACCTTTTCGATCAGTCCCTTTTCGGTCAGTTCGTCGAGCGTGCGGTAGAGGGACGCGCGGCTGACGTCGAGGCTTTTTGACACCGCGGACATATTTTTGAGCGTGACGAGTCCGTTTTCGTCGGCTTTTTTGATGAGCAGACGCGCAAGCCTTTTCGCGCAGGAGCCGGAAGTGAACGAGGCTATGCGTTCGTTGAGAAAACGCACGCGGTCGGACAGAAAGCGTATATAATTGAGAGCGAACGTTCCGTCGCCGAGGAGCATTTTTTCCACTGTCGCCTGCGGGACGGAGAAAAGCTCTCCTTTGACGGACGAAGTGACCCTGCTGACGTTGCCCATACCGCCGAACAGCCTTGCGGCTCCGAACACCCCGCCCTCGGGAATGACGTTCAAAGTGACTCTGCCGCTCTCGTTCTGCGCCGTTACGCGCGCTTTTCCCGAGATAATGAGACAGAGGGAAGGCTCGCCCGACGAAAGATCGTCGCCTTTGTTGAACGTCCGGTAAGCGCCTTCTTCCGCGGCGAGGGACAAAGCGGCTTCGGACACGCCTTTGAACAGATCCGCTTTGCCGAGCGCGGATATAAGTTCGCCTTTTTCCAAAAGGATCGCTCCTTTCCGAAAAGTGTCTTAAATGATACACTTTTATTCGTTCGCGTGTATTGTAATACAAGGTGAGGCTTTTGTCAATAGAAAAAAATAAAATTTTTTTGAAAAAACCTCTTTTATTTTTCTCGTCTTGGGTGTATAATATCACATTATGTTAAAAGTTGCAGAAAAACGGGCGCAGGAGCGTCCGGTCAAGGAAGGTAAATATGATTAGAAACGATCTGCGCAACATCGCCATCATCGCCCACGTCGACCACGGCAAAACGACTCTCGTCGACGAAATGCTCAAGCAGGGCGGAGTCTACCGCGAAAACCAGGCGACCGAGGAGAGGGTAATGGACTCCAACGCCATCGAGCGCGAAAGAGGCATCACCATCCTCGCGAAAAACACGGCCATCCACTACAAAGACGTCAAGATCAACGTTATAGACACCCCCGGACACGCGGACTTCGGCGGCGAAGTCGAGCGCATACTCAAAATGGTCAACGGCGTGCTTCTGCTCGTTGACGCGGCGGAGGGACCGATGCCCCAGACCCGCTTCGTCCTCCAGCGCGCTCTCGAACTCAATCACCGCGTCATCGTCGTCATCAACAAGATCGACAAACCCGACGCGAGACTTACCGAAGTCGTCGACGAGGTGCTGGAGCTTCTGCTCGACCTCGACGCGACGGACGAACAGCTTGACAGCCCGATGATCTTCTGCTCGGGCAAGGCGGGCACGGCGTCCCTTTCTCCTCACGAGCAGGGAAAAGACCTCGTTCCTCTGTTTGAGACCATACTTGAATATATCCCCGCTCCCGAGGGCGACGAGAATGACGGACTTCAGCTCCTCGTTTCGTCCATCGACTACAACGACTACGTCGGAAGGATCGGTATCGGACGCGTCGAGCGCGGAGTCATCCGTCAGAATATGGAAGTCGCGATCACGAACTACCACAAT
>CACZZA010000085.1 GCA_902785485.1 uncultured Ruminococcus sp.
CTTCGATAAGGTCGGTTTTCGGAAGGTCGGAATACTTGACCGCCGTATTCCCGCCGAGCAGGGCGTCTATCCTCGCGGCGGCGAACGAACGCTTTTTGCCCTCGCCCTTCAGGTTAGATACGGGATAAGTTACGGTCAGCGTTTGGGACGCTCCCGACAGACATTTATAGAACGCGAAAAGCTCGTCGGCGCTTCGCTCGTCAGAGGTCGGCTCGATGAAAAAGCCTTCTGCGGAAAGCGCCTCGAGATCGTTATCCGAAAAGATCAGCCCTTCTTCGATATTCTTCGGGAATACGCCCTCGTTGACGCCGCAGAGGTAAACGTGCTTCTTTCTTCCCGAACGGAGCGTGGACGAAGAGCCGACGAGGACTTGGTCTACGGAAACGGGGATGGATCCGACGTTTATCTTTGACAGATAGACTCTGAGCATTGAATAATAGTCTGAAACGCCGATCTTCATATCTCCGCACAGCATAACGAGGCTGTCAAGGCTCTTTATCAGCGTGTTCCAGACGACTACCGTCTCGTCGCGAAGCTCGGGAGAGTCCGTCAAAGCGAACGCCTTTGCTTTTTCGCTTATCCGCGTACGGACGTCGTTTTCGACGAGAAACGCGTAAAGCGCTTCCGTCATCGTTCGTACGTCCGCGTCTTTCAGCGATCCGGAGAGCCTCAGCAGGGGCGAAATGAGCTTTTTTCTGATTCCGGCGAGCTTTTCGAGGAGTTCGTATTCGCCCTCTCCCATCCTGTCGCTGAGTCCGCGCGGATTCATATTCCAGTCGGCGTCCGTGTACCACAGTTTACCGCTGATGTCCCACGTCAGCGCGTAATTCTCGAGCATATCGCACTCGTCGCGAGTGACCGAAGTGAGCGACGTCTTTGCGTAGGAGATGACGTCTTCGGTCTTCCAGCCGTCTTTTATTACGGAGAGCGCCGAGAGGATGAGACGGAACACGGGCCTCTCTGATATATCGGTCCTGCGTGACATAAAGAACGGTATCCCCGCCGAGCCGAATGCCGGCGCGAGCGTGCTTTCATAAGACGCGGCGTCGCGTAAGATCACGGCAAAATCGCGGTAGCGCGCGCCGGACTCGCGGACTTTGCGTGCTATATCCGACGCGATGAAGGAACACTCCTCGAACGCGCTTCCACATTCGATCATACGTATATCGCCCTTGTTTTCGGGGGACGGAAGAGACGCCGAATGCTTCCAGAAGTTTTCGGAAACAAATCTTATCACAGGAGACTCGATCTCGTTTCTCACGGTCAAGCGGGTCTCTTTGACTTCCGTCTTCGTACGCTCTGCGATGCGGAGCAGACTGCGGTAAGTCCTTTCAGTGGAGTTGAAAAGACCGCTCTTATCGTCCGGGTCGTAACTCACGGCGATCCTGACGCTTTTCGCCTGCCCGAAGATCTTCTCGACTATCGCGTATTGCTGAATGACGTAATCGTCAAACCCGTCGAGATAAACGTTGAACTTAGAGAAAAAGTCGTGTTTTGAGAGAGTTTCGGCAAGGCGCGTCAATTCGTCGGACGCGTCGTCGTACTGATATTTGATGAAATTGACGTAGGTCGAGTAGATGAGCGACATATCGGCGAGTTTTTCGGAAAGGATCCGGTTTTTCTCCCTGAACTTCGCGGACGCTTTGTCGAGCATCTGCGGCGTCACGAGGTTGCGCCTGAACACGTCGACCGAATTCATCATAAGATCGACGAGCGAGTTATCCCCGAGAGAAAAATCGTACTGTTTCAGAAACGGGGATATTCCGAACAGAACGCGCCACATTACGAGCGTCTTTCCCGCGTCGCTGATCGTATTGAACGAAAGTCCGCCGTAGTCGCGGAAAACGCGGTCGGCAAGCCTGCGAAAGCTGAGGACTTCGAGTTCAAGCTCCGAGACGTCTCCCGCGAGGCTGTTTATCATCCTTTCGGCATAGAGCGCCATCTGCTCGGGAACGATCAGACACACTCGCTTTCCGTCTTTCAGATCTCCCACTATATCGGAATAGATCCTCCGGCTTTTCCCCGTTCCGCAGGGACCTAAGACAAGTTCCAGCATTACTCTTTCCTCAATTTTTCACAAAGTTTTTCATCCGGCGTGACGTACGCCGTCCAGTTGGTCGAATAGGTCACAAACCCGAGCGGACTTCCCTTCGCCTCGGTAAAGTCGCGCTCCGGAGGCTCCTCTCCTTTTGAGAGCATAACGACGTGAGACCCGGGAAGGTTCTTGACGTGGAACCAGTGATCGTTCTTTTCCGCCGTGCGGAAAGTCAGTTCCTCGTTCTGCATGTTGTTCTTGCCGCAAAGAACGGTGTAGCCGCCGCTCGTCTCAAACTTCATAGGCTTTTGTTTCTGAGCGTTTTTCTTCGTCTTTTCTTTCAGCTTGACCGAATATCCCGAGACGGACAGCTCGTGCTTTATGTTTTCAAGGTCGCTTTCGTTTTCGATCCTCGTCAGCATATCCGAGACCGACTCGACGTATCTGAGTTCCTTTTCGGTCTTTTCCTTCTGCAAAGCGAGCATTTCAAGGGCGGTCTTCGCCTTGTTGTATTTTTTATAATACCTTTGCGCGTTCATCGACGGCGCGAGCCTCGGATCGAGCGGGACCGTCAGTTCCTCGGCGTCTCCCGACGAATAATCAGTCAGTACCGCCTTGTCCATCCCGCGTTTGAGAAGGTAAATATTCGCGGTTATCGCGTCTCCGTAACGCTTTGCGCCGAGGTCTTTTTTGCTTTTTTCCGTCTCTTCCGCAAAGATACGGAGCTTCTTTTCAAGTCTGCGCTCATTGTTGGAAAGGAACTTCGACAGCTCGTGCGTCATCTGCCTTATCCTGTGTTCCCTGTCCTTTTTAACGTAGTATAGATCGAGCAACGCACCGAAAGAGGTACATATCTCGTTTGACGACGAGGGACCGTACTGTTTTATCCCGGTAAACGAATATTCGGCGTATTTGCCGTCGACAACGACAAGAGTGGGTGAAAACTCCTCTCTGTCTATAAGTCCGACCATATCGAAAAACGCATTTTTAAGCGCATTTCCGCATTCTCTCACATTCGCGTCGACGCATCCGCACGCGCGGTAAACTATCTCCCTCGCGATAAGGGGAGAGATCCCTTCGTAAGAGTCGCAGATAAACCTCGACGCCTCCTCCTCGGGCGGCGCTTCGTTCAGCTTTGACTCAAACCCTTCTTCGGTCTCGCAAAGCGGATCGGCTTTGTTCTGCGACGGCGGAAGATCGTATCTCATCCCGGGAAGGACCTGCCTTTTGCTGCTCGTCGTGAAATCGACCATACGCACGGCGGAGATTATCTTTTTTTCACCGTCGCAGAAAATGATATTGCTGTGTTTGCCCATTATCTCGACGATGATGATGCGGTCGTCGGCGTATCCGAGTTCGTTGTGACACTCGAAACGCAGTTCTATCGCGCGCTCAAATCCGTTTTGGGTCACTTCTTTGAGCCGCCCTCCCGTCAGATGCTTGCGCAGCAGCATACAGAACATAGGCGGAACGGCCGGGTTCTCCTTCGTTTCGGAAGTGACGCCCGCTTTTGGCGCGTTGGACGAACAGCAGAGAGACAGACGCAGAGTCTCCCTCTGCGCGCGCAGAACGAGGACTACCTCCTCTTTTTCGGGCATAAGGACTTTATCCACCCTCGAATCAGTCAGCCGCGAGCGAAGCTCGCTTGCGACCGCTTTTACAAATCCGGCGTCGAATGCCATTTTTTCTCCTTTGACGTGTCGTTGTCTAAAATCGGTTATCGCGTATAATTACGGAAATTGCGGTTAAAATAGTGTACAGAGAGTTTTTTTATAAGACGCTCGTTCACCATAGATGAAGTTATCCGGGGCGAATGCTCCGGATAACTTTACTTTTCATTGCTTTTTCGGCGTTTCGAGTTGTTCGGAGGTTTTGAGCAGAGCCGGGATGAGCAGACCTCCTATCGCGTTGCCGACTATGATAACGAGGAGGAAGAGCGCGCTCCTCGGTCCGTTCTCGGACGAGAACAGCAGGCGCGAGTTCACGAAGTAGAACATATCGGCTATCGAGTGTTCAAAGCCGCAGAGGATGAACGCGGGGATCGCGACGAGTATGCCGAGGAAGGTCCCCTTTTTCTTGTAGATCTCGACGGAAACATAGATAAGTATTCCGCACATAAAGCCGTCGAACAGCGCGGACGGGATGCTCTTGCCGAGCTTTGCCGTACAGATCTCGACGACGCTTCCGATCGGAGACTTCGCAAAGCCCACGAACAGGCATCCTAAAAAGTTGCCGCAGATCGAAAGGAGCGTCATGAGACAATACGTCTTGTCGTTTTCAAGCAGATACCCCACTTTACCCGTGTAAAGGCTGAGCTTGAAGAACACGACGGTACAGAGACCGACCGTGAACAGCAGCGCGCCCACGACGCGTTCGTTGGACAGGAACGCTATCCCTCCGAGAGAGATCATAAGTCCCGCTAAAAATGATTTGATGAGTTCCGAAAGATACTTCATTGTTGCTTCACCGGCGGATCGTCGTCCGTCTTTCTCTCTTTCTTTGAAGATTTGGGGGTGATCCCCGCTATTTGTTCTATCGGAAGCGAAATGATCATTCCCTGCGCCTCGGTCTGGAGTCCTACGCTTTTATAAAGCGCGTGAAGGACGTCGTCTCGCTTCGACTTATCAAGGATGATCATCAGCATTTCCTTCTCGGGTTGGATCGAGAGTATCATCAGCGCGGAAGCGATCAAAAAAACGGTCATTTCCGCGCGCGTATAGTTGAAGAGTGGGGTGAAAAGATTGAGTAAAAATACGATAGAAGTGACGGGAAAAACGGAAAAAGCCGCCTCTTTGAGTTTAACGCACAGTGATTTCAGCAAGAAAGAGGACCTCCGTTTACAATTAAACAAATTATTTCACAGTTTATTTTAACATATAATGCGAAACTTGTCAATAAAGCTATTTACAAGCGCCTGTTTTTCTGCTAAAATATGTCGGAATAATAAAACGGAGCGAAAAATGAAAAAGATCATGTTCATCTGCCACGGCAATATCTGCCGCAGTCCGATGGCGGAGGCGATATTCAACGATCTCGTCGAAAAAGAAGGACTGAAAGATAAATATTATGCCGCGTCGAGCGCGGTATCGACAGAAGAAATATATTGCGGAACAGGAAATCCCATCGACAGGCGAGCGCGCAGGACGCTGTCCAAGTACAACGTCCCAGTCGGAGATCACAGGGCAACGCTCCTGACCCGCGAGGACTACCCGAAATACGACTATTTCGTCTGTATGGACGGCTCGAACCGCCGCCACGCCGCGCGTATTCTCGGGCGGGATCCCGATAACAAGATAAAATGCATGAGCGAATACCTCGGGCGCGACGTCTCCGACCCGTGGTATTCGGGAGACTTCGAGCGGGCGTACGAAGATATAACAAAGGGATGCCGCGCGCTGTTAGACTGCCTTGAAAAATAAAAGACCACGGGAGAAACGGCGGAAAGTCCGCGTTTCTCCCGGTTTGTTTATTTATTCGTCAGCTTGTTGAACAGGTCTTCCATCAGCGCGTCGCGGTTGATCCCGTAAACGTAGGTCATATATTTACCGTTGCCGCGCTCCTCGTACCTGCGGTCGTAGCCGGGAAGCCTTATCTCGCATTCCCGGGTGAACATAAACCGTTCGTCCGTGTTCAGCAGCCACGCGACGGCGGTGACGTCCCATATCACGCGGCTCCACGCGGAGTCGAGCGAGGCGTAGGATTCGACCTTGCGATACGTCCCCTTGAGCAGATGATCGCAGAGAGGATTTTTGTTTCCGATCCAGTGTTCAAGCTCGTAACGCGTCGTACGGAATTCGCTTACGACGCCCTTGCACGGGAGCTGAACGAATCTCACTCCCGAATTCATAACGACGCGCGCGGCGGCTATATCCTGAGCCATATTGAATTCGCCGGTGTCGCTCCAGTGATGTGCGTGTCCTCCGAGCCATACGACGACGGTCCTCTCGGCGATCGAAGGATCGAGAAGGAGAGCCGACGCGATGTTCGTGATACACCCTATGGCGACGACGTAGAGCGGATCTTCGCGCGTATATCCCGCGGCCCGGCGGACAAGGTCGCGCGCGGCGGCGGAATCGACGGGCGTTTTTTCGTTTTCGAGGTAACGTTCAGATCCTCTGTACACCTCCGTTTTGAGGTCCGCCCTTCCGTTGAGATCGAGGATACGCATTATTTCGTCATAGCTCTTTTCCATTCCCTCTTTCGGTGTCTCGACCTTCTTGTTGAGAAACGGCGCGGCGTAGACCGCCTTTGTCGAAAGAGCGTCGGAATTTTTCAGGAGATAAGAAAGCGCGTACTGGTCGTCAGCCTCGTTCCAGGTATCGGTATCAAGCACGACGTCCGCCTTTCCCTTAGGAGGTAATATCTTCATTTCATTCATCTTTCGTGCCCTTCTTTCTGAATTCGAGAGGAGACATTCCGTATTTCGCGTAGAACGCTTTTCTGAAAAAGTTCTCGTTATTGTAGCCTATATGACCGATTATATCGGAGACCGACATATCGAGCCGCGTTTTCAACAGCTCCGCGGCGACGGAGACCCGCTTGTCGATAACGACCTTTGAGAAGGGTTTACCGTACAGTTTTTTTATAAGGCGAGCCATATAGCTTTCCGAATAGCCGAGTTCTCCGGCGAGTCCTTCGAGAGTGGGTGACGGAAACGCCTTTTCAACGTATTTTTCCGCCTTTTTCAAGAGAGAATCTTCCTTATCCTCGGAAAACTCTTTCAGATGAGGAAGCGCTTTTTTCACCTCGGAAAAGTAAGGTATCGAAGGCGCCGCTCCCTCTTTCGATACGGCAAGCGCGGACGCGGCGTTGGCGAATTTCAGAGAAGAACGTACGTCGTTCCCTTTGGTCATTTGCGAAAGGAAATATCCCGTAAAAGTGTCGCCCGCGGCGGTAGTGTCTACGGCTTCGACCGAAAAAGCGCTGCTCCGGATCTCGTTATCCTTGTCGATATACACACATCCGCGTTTACCGAGGGTCAGGACCACGCGCAGATGCGGATACTCTTTTTTGAAATATTCCGCGGCGTCGCGTTCGTCGTCGCTTCCGCAGTAGTACGAGGCTTCGACTTCGTTGAGGATCAGATAGGTTATTTTGCGAAGATCGATCCCCTTTACGTTATCGTCGAAGGGAGACGGATTCAATGCTATGCGGATCTTTTTGGAATACGCCCTGTCGATAATATAGCGGAGCGACGAGATCTCGTTCTGCAATACGAGAAGGTCCCCCTCGTGAAAATGAGAAAGAACGCTTTCCACGTATTCGCGGTCGACGTCGTAGTTTGCTCCGTGGTAAATGACTATGCTGTTCTCTCCGTTCGGGGCGACCTGAATGAACGCCTGACCGGTACCTTTGTCCGTTTGTTTGACCAAAGTTACGTCCGCGCCGTTGACGTCGAGAAGATCCGTCAGAAACTTCCCGTCGTAGCCGATACAGCCGCAAAAATACGTCTCGCTTCCGGCGCGCGAAAGAGCGATCGCCTGATTGAGCCCCTTCCCTCCGGGATGACGTTCGACGCTTCCGGCGGCTATCGTCTCACCGGGGGTGACGATGTGATCGACAGAATATACAAGATCAATGTTGCAAGACCCGAAAACAACTGTTTTCATATTGCCCTCCAAAGATTTATACTATATGTTTATTATAATATACGATTGATAAAAAAACAAGTCCATTTTTATCAATAAACAGACTGTTTTCGGATGTTTGCGCGTTTTAAAAAAGGATCAAAGAATAACAGAGGATAAAAACGCGCGACAAAGAAAAGCGCCGGACCGACTTTTCCTTTTTTTGAAAAAAATATTGCTTTTTGAAAAAAATATTGCTTTTTCATAAAGAATATGTTATAGTAATAAAGTCATATAAGCCGGTGTGATGGAATTGGCAGACGTGCTGGACTCAAAATCCTATTCGCCGTTTCCCGCATCCGGAGCCAGAAACCCTTGATTTTACTGGGTTTTTGAAAATCGAAAAACACGGTTTTTTTGAAATCGACCTCCAAATCGACCTCCGATTTCCACGGTCCGTTTTTTGAGGCGATTCGGTTTTCACGATGACCACAACTTAATAACGCACACTTGCCGGTGTGATGGAATTGGCAGACGTACTGGATTCAAAATCCAGCGGTGGCAACACCGTGCGGGTTCGACCCCCGCCACCGGCACCATCCCGAAAGCCTTGTAAATCAAGACTTTCGGGACTTTTTTATGCTGATAGCGGGAACCCGATTTCGATATTTCGGTCTTCCGACCTCCAAATCGACCTCGCGCTCTTATTCCGGGAAGAAACCCATGATCGCCTGCGCGGACGCCACCTTGGAATTGAAGTCAAGATGCGTGTAAATGTTGCTCGTGGTGGAAATGTCGCTGTGACCGAGCCACTCCTGAATATCCTTCAGCGCCACGCCGTTTGCATATAGCAGAGTCGCGCAGGAATGACGCAGATCGTGGAAGCGGATGCGGCGCATCCCGTGATTTTCAAGAAACGCCGGGAACGCCTGCGTCAGATAGCCGGGCTTCACACGTTCGCCCATCGGATTGACGTAGATATAATCCTCATAATCGTAGTTGTAGCAATCCCCGCAGAGTTTCTTATTCAGATCCTGCTGCTGCTTCATAAGATGCAGAAGCTTTTCAAACGGAGGCACCAACGGCAGACTACGGTTCGAAGACTGCGTCTTTGTGCGATCCTTTTCAATGATCGTGCTTTTTCCGTCGATACTCGCCTGCGTGACCGTGTGACGAATCGAGATCGTTTTGTTATCAAAGTCGATAGCGTCCCACTTCAGCCCGACCGCTTCGCCCCGTCTCAGACCGTAAAACGCCGCAAGGATCACGCCGAGTTCCAGATCGGTACCCTTGACCGCTTTGAAAAGCGCGTCAAGTTCAGCCTGGTTGTACGGCTTTGATTCAAACCTGATTTTCTTCGGGCGCTGGATCTTATCGGCGGGGTTGCTGTCGATCTGTCCGGTCTTATAAGCGTACTGAAGCGCCTTGCGGATGTTGGCGTGACGGTGGATCACCGTGTTTGCGGAAACGCCGCACACCTTCATTTCATAGGTGTAGTAATCCTGAATGTGTTTGGGCGTGACGTCCTGCAAAAGCAGATTCGGAAATCTGCCGTCGAAATACGGGATGATCTTGTTTTTGACCGTCATTTCATAAGCTGCAAACGTCGTCGCTTCAACGCTCGTTTTCATCATATCAAGCCAGTCGATAAGAAAATCAGTAAACCGCACCTTGTCCGGCAGGATCGTCATACCGCTGCTTTTACAGCGAACGCGGTATTTCAATTTTTCCTCCATTTCCTCGCGGGCTTGTACGAGCATCGCCTCCGCCCTCTTTTTGTTGCCCTTTACGGGCAGTTTCGTGGAACGGGACGGCGTCTGCCGCTTCCCGTTCTCATCGATATAACTCAAGACGATATGATAATATCCGTCTTTTTCTCGCAGATGTCCTGCTACCATAATAATAAACTCCTTTCGTGTAGCTTGTATTCATCTGCCATCGACGCGGACAGTATAGCATCTGTCCGCGCCGACGGCAAGTGTGCGAGGTTTTACGCACCGGATTTTTCGAGGTCGGTCATATATTCGATAACGAAAACCTTCGGGATCCTGTACTCTCTGCCCACGTGCAGGCTCTTGATGGTCCCCTTTTTCAAAAGCCGGTACACCGTTTTTACGCTGACGCCGCCGAGCATTTTGCCGAGCTGCTCCGCGTCGACGATATCCGGATACTCCGTGAACATCATCTTATACAAGTCTTTTATCTCTGCCTTCGTCACAGAAGACCACCCCCTCTGACCGTTTTTTGCCGAAGCAAAGAACCATGTTGACACGAATAAATGAAATCTGTTCTTTCCCGGCTCCGATAAACGGAACCGATTTTTTCATAAACACACCTTTTTAACCTTTCTTATCTTGCGTTTTCTCTCTGCTTGCGCAGATATTTCTGATACCATTCGAGAGCTTTGAAAACATAATCCTCCTGCTGCTCGTGGGAATAATCCTTCGGAAGCAAACCTTCCAAACGTTCAGCCGGGATCGAAAGCTTTTCCCGCTGGTTTGGTTTCGGCTCCCGCATGATCTTACTGACGGCGTTATAATTCAACGTGCCCTCGTCGAACGCTTTTCGCATCCGGATCGCCTGGTCGTGGGACGGAAACGCCTCGGTCTCGTCGATGAGATCCACCACGTCCCGCTGGGCTTCCTCGTCGAGATAGGAAAGCTCCACTGCGGGGCGCATTTTGATCCTGCCCTCGTCCAC
>CACZZA010000086.1 GCA_902785485.1 uncultured Ruminococcus sp.
GAAATCTGGGTCTGGATGCGGGACAGATCCTCCTGGCTGATGTACAGATCTTCGGGGTTGGTGACCCGGCCGTCGATGACGTCCAGCAGGGTGCGGTCCGATTCCTCGTCGTAAAGGGGCTTGTTCAGGGAAACGTAGCTGTTGAGCGGCACGTGCTTTTGCCTGGTGGCGGCCTTGATGGCGGTGATGATCTGGCGCTTGACGCACAATTCCGCAAAGGAACGGAAGGAGGCCAGCCGGGCGGGCTGGAAATCCCGGATGGATTTGTACAGCCCGATCATGCCCTCCTGCACGATGTCCTCGTGATCCGCGCCGATGAGAAAATAACTGCGGGCCTTGGAGCGCACGAAATTTTTGTATTTGTTCAGCAGATACGCCAGGGCCTGGCCGTCGCCATTTTGGGCGAGCACGGCCACTTCCTCATCCGGCATGGATTGGAAGCGTTCGAATTCCAATTGTTCTTCGGTGCGGAAATCGCTCAACGGTTTCCCTCCGTACAGTTTTTTGTAAGCCCATTCCAGGATCTCGTCCTCAGAAACAGAACTGACGCCGGGATCGTTCCGCAGTACGGCGGGCGCATCCTCGACCCGGACGATCCGCCGACAAAAGAAGAACGCGAGGACGCGTTCTACCGCTTTTACCGCAAGGTCGGCGCGCTCGAACACGAAAGGGCGGCGTATCAGGTCCCGGGAGACTTTGAGCCGAGACACATACTCCATATCGTCACGGGCAAAATGAAAGTCGACGACGTCCGGAGCGCGGCAAAAAGGTACGGCTGTACCGTAACGGCGTACCTTGCGTCGGTCCTTATCGACGCGATACAGACCGTGCGTGAAAAAACCGGAAAAGGGAAGCGCTACAAGCGCGAGATAAAGGTCTCGATACCGGTCAATCTCCGTTCGTTCTATCCGACGAAAACGCTTCGCAATTTTTCATCTTACGTCAATATCGGCATAGAGCCTAAATACGGACACTACTCGTTCGACGAGATAGTCGCCGCGGTCAAAGCCGGAATGGGGACGCTCATTACCGAAAAAAGACTTAACGGCAAGTTTACCGCGAACGTGCGCCTGCAAAAGAACCCGTTCATCCGCGCCGTTCCGATGTTCATAAAAAAACATATCCTTTCTCTCAGCGACAGGCTTATGGGAGACCGGTATATCTCGACCACGTTTTCCAACATAGGGGCGGTCGAACTGCCCGAAGAGATAGCGGAATACGTCGACGGAATGAATTTCGTTCTCGGAAGGAGCCGCGGCAAACCCGGACAGGCGGCTTGCATCAGCTGCGACGGGACGCTGTACGTTACTTTCTCAAGGCAGATAAAAGACAGCAGTACCGAGATGTATTTCTTCAGGCGCCTGATAGAAGACGGAGTCCCGGTCGAGATCGAAAGCAACAGGAGGACTTAACACAATGTCATATTGCGTCAACTGCGGAGTCAAGCTCGCCCCGTCGGAAAAGGTGTGCCCGCTCTGCGACACGCCGGTAATAAATCCGAAAGCGCAGGAGGGCGAGGCCAAGTCTGCGTATCCCGACAAGGTAGATACATACCGTCCTTTGAACGTGCGTTTTATAGTAGGTATGCTCTGGATCGGCGTCGCCGTAGTTTCTGTGATAGTCGCTCTCTGCGATCTGTTGACCTCGCATACGCTTTCGTGGTCGCTGTTCGTCATAGGCGGGGTCGCGTACGCCGGAGCGATACTGACTTCGATCTCACTCAAATCAAAATGGGCGTCGCTGTTGTCTCTCACTTGCGGCACGCTTCTGCTTCTGCTCCTTATCGCGTGGAGAACGGGAGGAATGGATTGGTTCGCCGTTCTCGCGGCTCCTCTGACCGTGCTTTACGGGGCGTACGTCTGTTTCTGTTTTCTCATCGCGTCCGTCAGGGGCGTGAACGGATTTCGCAAATGGGCGGTATGCTTTCTGTTTTTTGCTCTCGCGCTCATCGGAACAGAGGGCGCGATAGATAATTTCGTTTCCCGGAAGATAGACCTGTTCTGGTCTCTGTATTCCGCGATCCCGTTCGCCGTCATCGGCGCGGCTCTGCTTATCATTTCCTTCAACGAAAGACTCATGAACGAGATAAAGAAGCGCTCGTTTTTGTGATATGATACAACGGGACGTAAGCAGAAGTTTTTCAAAATTTTGTTATTTTGTCCACAAAAAAATGAAAAACGCTATTGCTATTTATCAGCATTCGTGATAACATTATAATATTGAACATTATACGAAAGGAACACACCGTATGAAAACTCTGAAAATACTCTTAATGTTCGTACTCGTTCTCGGGATCGCGGCGGCTGTCATCGCCTGCGGCGGCTCGGACACTTCCGAGACTAAGGCTCCCGAAACGGCAAAAGAAACAAAAGGCGTTATCAAGACCATCGAAGAGACCGACGCTCCCGAAACGGAACCTCCCGCCCCTTCTTTCACTCCTCTTCAGGCTGCCGAAGACTCCTCGAAATATTACAAATTCGTAGAGTTCCCGCTCCCCGAAGACTTCCGCGAAGCGGCTGTTCAGGGAATGAGAGATATGGCGAACGTTGAGTGGAAAGTCGCCAAGACCTTCAAGACTACCGAAAACTTCAAGGACGAAGGCTGGGGCATCACCCTTGAATACGGCGGCGGACTTACCTGGCACGGCCTGCCTTACGCAAACACCTATTCAATGAAAGAAGAGTTCGAGAACTTCTACCTTGACGCGAACCGTTCCTACACTCAGGATACCGAAGAATGGATCAAGACCCCCGGAGTTCAGTGCGCTTCTTCCATCATAGCGGCTCTCCAGAAGTTCTCGTCCATCACCGGTTATTCCACTTCTCTTTCTCCCGTAGACAAGGAATTCCAGGAGAAGATAGTCGGCGAATACACGTATGAGATCGATATGCCGACGCCGGACGTTACCGCTATGAACAAACCCGCGGTAATGAACGCGGCATACGCTCTCTGTGAAAAGGGCGACGTCATCTACACAAGAAACGCGAAAAAAGCCACCCACGTCCGTATGGTCGTTGACAACAACGTCGCGACCAAATCCGACGGATCCATCGTAGGTAACAGAAGTTATCTCACGACCATCGAGCAGACGAACTCGATAGATAAGACCCGTAAAGACGGCGTAAACACCACCTGGTGGGTCGACCATCAGTACACTTACGAAACTCTGTTCTCGACCGGTTATATCCCCGTGACCATCTGGGAATACACCGAGGGCAATACCGTCGCTCCTTATCTCGCCATGACGTCCGAAGTCAAAGCGGAAGACCTCGCCGGAGGCTCGTTCAATTTCTCCATCGAGACCAACTCCTGCATGAGATACGTTTACGCGGATATCCTTACCCGCGACGGCAAGCTGGTCAAACGCGCGTGCCGCAACAACGTTATCGATGAAGACGGAGATACTCAGATGGGTTCCAGCTTGCAAAAAGTCGATATGCGTAAGTATTCCTACTCTCTGTTCACCGATCTTCCCGCGGGAGACTACACGTTCGTAGTCACGGCGGGTATCGCCGCGGGCTCCGCCGAAATGGCGAGAGTGGACTTCACTTACAGCAAATAAACGATCCGTATAACACCTTTGTCCCGCGCCTTTTTGGGCGCGGGGCTTTGGAAATATAGGGAAATAATCGTTGTTTTGTCCACCGATAATTGTTATATTCATTTTCTTTTTGCGATGACAGAAGTATCATAGACTCAAACGAGGATTGTTCTTATATCGGAAAAAAGGAGTTGTTCTTATGGCAGATAAAAAATATTTTACTTATTTCTGCGACGACACGGTCCGTTTTCTGGAGCAGATAAACCGCGATCATCCCGCGTCGGTCTTCGATAATGAATTTTTGGGAAAGCACAAGGCTCTCCATGACAAATACGGTTTCAAGGTGCAGTTCAATCTGTTCTTCGAAAATCTTTCCGGATCCTTCAACCTCGGAATGATGACGGCAGACTATAAAGAGGAGTTCGAGGCGAACTCCGACTGGCTGGCGTTCGGATTTCACGCAAGGCGCGAGTTCCCGGACTTTCCGTACGTCAACGCGACGTATGACGAAGTGGCGCTCGATTTTGAAGACGTCTCGAACAATATCGTCCGTTTTGCGGGCAAAAAATGCCTTACAGATTCCAACGTCAACCACTGGGTGACGATGACGAAAGAGGGCATACAGGCGCTTGTCGATCACGGCGTCAAAATGGTCACCTGCACGTCGGGACAAAAAGACGAACGTCCGGAGGCGAAGTGCGCGCTGTCTTCCGACCATATCAAGCGTCTTCTCGCGACAAAAGAAGGCGCGAGCAAGCCTTCCGTCGCTCATATGTTCGTCAACGAGACCTCGTCGCTCCCTTATCTCGTAAACCATAACAACATAGATCCGGCGATCAGCTCCGAATACCGCGGAAAGACGAAGTTTTACCGCGACCCGGAGACCGGTATGCTCTTCAACCACTACGCAGACGTTACGCTCAACGCCTGCCCGCTCGACGAAGTCGAGTCCGCGATCCGCGACAGACTTGCCGGATACGAGCTTATAATCCCGATCATGCACGAGCAGTATTTTTATTCCGATTACTATTCCTATGAGCCGGACTACTTCGACAAGATCGAGCTTGCGGTAAAGACTTTGCAGGAACTCGGATACGAGATGATCGCGATGCGCGACCTTCCGGGATTTGCAGAATAAATACACGAAAAAATACGGCTGAAAAGCCGAGGAGGATAACTATAATGGCAGACAAAAAATATTTCGCATACTTCTGCGACGACACCATCCGTTGTCTCGAGTATCTGAACCGCGATCATCCCGCGTCGGTCTTCGACAACCCGTTCTTCGCGATCCATAAGAGGCTCCACGACAAATACGGTTTCAAGGTGCAGTTCAACCTGTTTTTCCAGAACGTGACCGGCACCTTCAACCTCGGAATGATGACCGCGGATTACAAAGATGAATTCGAGGCAAACTCCGACTGGCTCAAATTCGGTTTTCACGCAAGACAGGAGTTCCCGGACTTCCCGCACCTCAACTCGACCTATGAGCAGACCTCGACCGATTTCGAGGACGTTTCCAACAACATCGTCCGTTTCGCGGGCAAAAAGTGCCTCACTGACTCCAACATCAATCACTGGGTCTCTATGAGCAAGGAGGGCGTTCAGGCGCTCGTCGATCACGGCGTAAAGTGCATCTCCTGCACCTCCGGCGACAAGGACGACTCCCCCGAGGCGAGATGCGCGCTCGCTTCCAACCACATACAGATACTTCTCTCCGAAAAGAGCGGAGTCAGCAAGCCGAGTGTGGTAAGATACTATACGAACGGTACGGCCGGACTGCCGTATCTTGCCAACTACAACAACCTTACCTCGAAACAGAGAGACGAATACTACGGCAAACTTCATTTCTACGTAGACCCCGAGACAGGAATGATGTACAACCGTTTTGCGGGAGTTACGCTGAATGCGACGAAGCTCAAGGATCTGCCCAAGGTGTTCGCCAACGGTCTGCTCGATCACGAACTCGTCATCCCCGTTATGCACGAGCAGTATTTCTACAAAGACTATTACTCCTACGAGCCGGACTACGCGGACAAGATCGAATACGCGGTCAAGACGCTCCTCGAAAACGGTTTTGAACACGTTTCGTTGTACGACCTCCCGAGAATGCAGAATCTGTAATTTAATAAACAAAAAGGGACTGTCGCATTTTTGTTTTGCGACAGTCCCTTTTTTATGATCTTATTTTACTTCAAGTTCGATGAACGCATAGGAGTTATTCTTGCCGAGAGTTACCGTTACGTTTTTGCCGTCGGCTGAGACCTCCGCGTCCGTGTTCGATGCGAGCAGACGTGTTGATGTGACTGTCTTACCGAGAGAAAACGTATATTCGTTTTCCTCCGTCACCTGCCGGAGGACTGTGAGCCAGCATTTCTTTCCGTCCGCCGAATACGCGGCAAATCCGGAGAACGCTCCTCCGTCCGGACGTTCACCGACGGGGATTACGTCTGCGTTTGCAAGTTCGCTTCTGAGTTTCTTCCAAACCGGGAGGATCCTTTGAAGCTCGTCCTTCTGCTTTTGCGGAAGGAACTGCGTTTCCATCCAAAAAAGCGGATTTGACGTCATAACGCAGGCAAACAGGTAATCTTCGTCGCACGCGCAGGGCGCCAAGGGATCGTTTTCGGGGTACTTGTCTCTGTTAAGCGTCGGGTTGACAAGCTCGAACTGGAATTTGAAAGCCGGGATATATTTGCAGAGTGCGTAGAGATTGCGCGCCGCGCGGTGCGGATAGTAGGTCGAAAGACCGGTGTATCTGTTTTCGACAAAGAGCCGCCCGTACTGATTGAGTCCGAAAAAGCCCTCCCGATAGCCGTTCGTTACGTCGAACTGGATGGAAGCGTCTTTTCCGAACGAATATATCCGCTCGACCATCTTTTTGAACGCCCCGTGCATTTCTCTGTTCTCGACGCGCAGCATATCGAGCTTGAAAAAGCGGGCGCCCCAGATGTCATACGCTTTTTTCAGCACGGCGACGTCGCGGTCGAGAAGCTCGAACGCGTTTTTGCTGTGCGGCGCGAACCAAAGTCCGAGTCCAACGCCGTTTTTCTCCGCGGCGTCGCGGACTTTTTCCATTCCGTTCGGGAATTTCTTTTCGTTCAGCTTCCAGAAGTCTCCGTAAAATGTGCGGTGTCCCTTTTCGTCGCGGATGGACTTGTCCGAAGTATCTCCGGTCTGCCAGCCGTCGTCTATCTGAAGCACGTCGAGTCCCATCTCTTTCGATGCTTCAAGCTCTTTTTTGATAAAGTCCTCATATACGATACCCGGCGCGTGCAGGTCGCCCCAGTTGTTCGCGAGGGTGAAAAGGGGAGATGGCTTGCATTTGTGACGGTACCAGGCGCGGCAGAGCTTTTCGGCGTCTTTTGTCTCACATCTTCCGACGACGGCGCCGTATCCTTCGTTTTCAAGAGAGGCGACGCCCCCCTCGACGGAAAAAGAGGACTTTACGTAATCGGGAGAAAGAGAGATAAAAACGTATGAGTTCTTTTTGACGGGATCGCTCAGGATGAAGACGTTACCGGTCTGAGCGGGGATCTTGTTTCTGTACATAAAGAAGTCCGTTTCCGTCACGGGGGTGTCGTGATAGTCCGTAGCGGAGGCGAACTTTACCGCGCGCAGGACGAGTTCCGTCCCCTCGACGGGAAGGGTGAAGCTTCCCTCGAAGTCGGTGAACTCGAGAACGGGAAGGTCGTCCCATATCAGGCACTCGCGCATAACTCCGTTCCGGACAAAAGATATCCGGGTAAACTCCTCCGACAGCCCTCCGAAGTCGTCTTTGCGTTCGGAGGCGCTTTCCACCCCTTCAAGAGAGACGGAAAAAAGACGGTTCCCGAGCCTGAACTCTTTGCCGTCAAATGAAAAACCGTTTCCGAGTGCCATTTTTTATCTCCTTTTCAGCTGACTGTTTCTTTGATCCAAACCAACTTTATCATACGGAAAAAAGGATGTCAACCGGTTTTGTTAAAAAAGACACCGCGGCGGATATGATGTCCGAAAAGGCTATTGTTAGAGAAAAAAGACTGTGTTATTATTATTTCGGAGAAATAAACCAAAGGGCTGTTTCCGTGATCACCCTCCGGAACAAGGAGAAAATGATAATGAAACGTTTTTTTAAATTACTGTTGGTCTTCTGCTTCGTACTGACCGTCGCCGCGTTCGTCGCCGCCTGCGGGGACGAGACCGCGACGCCGGAGAGCGGCAAGACGTCAGACGAAACGTCCTCCGCACCTGAACAGACCGTCAAGGCGGAAACGGGTGAAAAGACCGAAACCGACAAAGAGACCGCGGCTGAAACGACGCCTTCTCTCGACGTGGATCCTGCGTCTTTTTATAAGTTCGTTTCCTTCGAGCTTCCGACAGACTACCGTCATGCGGCGGAGGATTATATGAGGCAGGAAAGCCAGGTCGAATGGCTCTGCACCAAGACCTTTCACATCTCGGCGAACTTCGAGGTCTGGGGAATAGATATGACCTATCCCGAGGGCAAGAGCTTCCGCGGTCTTCCTTACGGTCATACGTATATGCCGATAGACGAATTCGAGTTCTATCTCGACTCGAACCGCGGATACTACTGTCCGACGGACAGCTGGTATGACGTTG
>CACZZA010000087.1 GCA_902785485.1 uncultured Ruminococcus sp.
TTCGCTTGTAATTATCGTTCGCATCGCCATTTGGAACACTACCGCTCATTCAGCGACAACCGTTTACATAACTGCCAAATGGCTCGGCTTCGTAGGTGAGGTTTGTGCTTTTTTCCTTCGGAAAGTAACCTTACCCACGAAGGATCGCCCTGCGCGAAGGTATCGCGGATGAGGATCGTTCGACCGTGACCCGAAGGCGTACTTTGTGTACGTCGAGCGGTTGCAGTCGGACGAAGCGCATATTGCCACTGAACAAGGGCTTATAGTTAGTCAGCGGTCATCGCCGCGAGACCGAGTGCGTTAAATTCTTGTTTAGCGTTGTGTTTCCGGGAGGGTGCGGGGACCTTTTTAGACAAAAAGGTCCCTGCGTTCCCGTTCCCGTGCTTATCTCCGTCAGTTCGCCTTAGTGACGAAAGGACCGAACGAGGATCCGCTCTCGACGCGGAGGATATAGTCGTCGCAGAGGATAGCGGCGCACATAAAGGCTTTCCAGCCCACGGACGAGCGCTGATCGAGGGGGTCGTTGCCGTAGCCGCGTTGTTTTACGATATGCTCGATAGCGCCCTCGCCGTTGATGTCGATAAGGCCGTAGGCGTTTTCTCCGATAAAGAGGGTGGAGTAGGTCGCCTCGCCGAGCTTACCGCCCTCGCCGGGATAGAGGGTATCGCCCTCTTCGGAGCCCAGGATATCGAGATCGGTCTCGGAGAAGACCGTTTTTGTGGACGGGTTGACTCCGGCGACGCGGAAGGAGATACTTTCTTCTATGACAGGCTCATAGTAGTAGAGTCTGCGTCCGACGAGGGACTCGTCGGGAGTGCCGTCGACCGTGATCGCGTACTTCGTGCCCACGCCGTAGACAGCGCTTCCCGCGGACGAGGTGGTCTGGTAGGACGTTACCTCCGCGGAGCGTGAGTTGGGAAGCACGTTTTCACCGTAGTTGATCTTCGCTTCGGACGACTCGACGAAGCGGACGCCGCCGAGCGTGCCCAGCTCGCCCGCGAGGATGGTCTCGGGATCGGCGTACTTTTTGATGTCGATCCACGCGTCGCCCGACTCCTGCATGAGGTCGAACGCGACGTGAGGATGGACGATCGCGACGTACTTGCCGCCTATCGTCGGAGCGTTGAGCGCCTTGAGCTGAGCCGCCGCCTTGAAGACGTCGACGACGCGGAGCTTGCAGGAGGAGTTGAGCTGCGAACGGGAGGTCGTATCGATATAGGTGGTGTTGTTGAGCTTTCTCGCCGCGTAGTTGACGTTCGTTCCGGTTTGGAGAACGTCGCGGACGACGGAGTCGACGGTGCGTCCCGCCTGGTCCGCGAGGAGCTTGGTCGCCTCGAGAACGGTGTTGTCGATCGAGGTCATTTCAAGCAGGTCGGTCTGCTCGATGTAGTCGCCGTACTGGGACATCGTCGCGGTGAACGGAACGACGGTCATCTTGCTTCCCGACGGGGTCACGCCCTCGTTGATCGCGTTGAGGTTTTTGGCGAGGGGCGTCATACGCCTGAATTCGACGGTCTTGCCGCCGTTTTTCGGGACGGGACGCTTCTGTCCGAACTGCGTATGCACGAGGTTGGGTTTGGCAAGCTCGATGAGCGCGCGGTCGTAGAAGGTCTTCATCTCCGGACTGAGTCCGCCGCCGTTGTAAGGCACGGACTGCGCGGGGTCGGTCGCGTTGACGTAGCTTTCGGTGCCGTTTACGACGCTTCCCGCGCCGAAATAAGTGAGATCGAAAATGGTGTTGTTCATACTGTTTTTTCTCCTTTTTGAAAATGGTTTGGTTAGGCTGTAATACAGCCGACGTGTGCTTGGGATAAATCAGAATTTAGCGCGCTGACGATAGCCGCAGACAATGCCTTAAAACGGCGAGCGAACACTCCGAATTTGTAGGGGTCGACGCCCTCGACGACCCGAGATTATAAAAGATCGCCATATATCCGACGCCTTTTTACACCGAGCGAACACTCCGAATTTGTAGGGGTCGGCGTCCCCGACGACCCGGAATTATAAACGGTTGTCAATATGCAAACAATTTTGCCGAAAAACGCCTTCTGACCGCGGTAGGGGAGGGCCTTGGTCCTCCCGAAAACGAACGGTAATAATTGAATTACGCCTTTCCACACGGATTTACGGTAATATAACCGTCGTTTTTTCTTTGCCTTTCGGATAAACTAACGCCTTTGTAATCTCGGGTCGTCGAGGACGCCGACCCCTACGGGTGGAAGGTCAACGCGCATCGGCGCAAGGTTTCGGATAAACGTAAACGCGCATAATCTCGGGTCGTCGAGGGCGTCGACCCCTACGGGTGGAAGGTCAACGCACATCGGCGCGAGGCATTGTCCGCGGCGGTCGTTTGTACGCGGGAGGAGCAAGCCCCTCCCCTACCGGTGCAGAGTGTTCGCACGGCGGCAGAAAGGCATTGTCTGCGGCTATCGTTCTTTCGCTGAATCCTCGTTTATCTTCCTTTCCCTCTGTAAGTTTTTTGAAGGGGTGCGGGGAAACTTTTTTCTAAAAAAGTTTCCCTGCGCTCCCGTTCCTGCGCTCCCGTTCCCGTCAGAACGACACTTTCGCGCCGCTTTGGACTTTTTTTATGAGATCGAGGATCTCGGCGTGGGTCATACTGCGGACGTCGCGGCGGATGCCTCCGGAGGAGCGGGGAGAGGCGGCGTTTTCGCCGGGGCGGAGTCCCTGGGAGCGGATCTCGCGGACGGTATTTTCGGCGGCGCGGGTCTCGGCTTCCTTAATGAGCGCGTCGTGGCGGAGGGCGTAGAACGCGCGGCGGACTCCCACTCCCGAGCGCAGGAGAGAGAGGAATTCCGGATCGCGGAACTCGCGTTCAAGCTCGAACGAGGGGTATTCCGCTTTAAGCTCCTCGCCCTCGGCGAGCCACGCGCCGTAGATCATTTCGGGCGGGGTGAGAGGCGCTTTTCCGTCTTTGACGGAGGCGTCCGGGGCGTCGGGAACGAAGGGCGGGTCGGAATGTGTTTCGTCCGCGGGGAGGGAGTCCGCGTCGGGAGCGGGAGTTTCGGGAGCGGCGGGCAGAGGAGCGCCCGCGTTTTCCGCCGTAACGGCGTCGGTAATGAGGTTTTCCATGGTGTGTCCTTTCTTTTATGTTTCAGAGAACGTCGGAGTAGTCGACCGAAACGTTCTCGGGGTACTTGTCGCTCAGCAGTTCAAAGCCGCGCAGGAACGCGAAGAGGAGTATCTCGCTCTCGCTGATCCCGAGCGCGATGGAGTCGCAGACGGTCGTATCGCCGTCGAAGCAGCCTCCCTCGGTGACGTCGAATTCGAGGTAGCCGCTGCCGGACGACAGGGTGGAGTAGAGGTTTTCGATCTTGCGGTCGTCTTCGAGCGCCGCCAGGTTGTCGAGCAGGGTGCAGAGCAGGGCGGACGCCGCCGAACAGACGTCGCCTCCGTCGGAGGTCTTGCCGGCGTGCCCCGTGATGTTGAGAGAATAGCGGTCGCCGACCTTGCGCAGTTTTGCGTTTATCATAGGCGTCACCTCGGTCCCGCGGACGAAGACGCGTAGTCGGTCGCTTCCGCTATGACGTTGCGTTTTGTGTTTCCCGCGCCGCCGGGAGCGGGCGCGGACGGAGCGTACAGGCTTTCGGCGTTCTTGCGGAGCTTGTCGAGAAGGATCTCTTTCCCCTCGAAATCCATCATTTCAAGACAGAGACGCGCTTCGGCGTACCGCGCGGGATCGAAAAATCCCGCCGCGTAGAACTCCTTCGCAAGCTCGTTCTGCGACAGGCGCGAGAAGGCGTTTTTCTTCTGCGCCGCGACCTTGACGTCGTAGACGGGACGCCGTCCGCCGAACAGCTCGGACGAGGGGAAGGGGGCGAAGACGCTCCCGTTGGGACCCGTCAGACGGAAGTACCTGGGCGCCTTGTAGAATTCGAGCATATCCTCGATGACGAGCCGGCAGACCGCGGTGAACGCGCGGTAGCTCCCTTTTATCATGTCGCGCGAGAGCTTGGACGAGGACTCTTGGAGGGCGGCAATGGCGGACGCCGCGGTGACTCCGAGGGCGGTGCTGCCCTGATGGAACGCCGTGTTGCCGCTCGTCTCTTTCAGCTCCTCGATCTTGTTGTTCATAAAGGCGAGGCAGACGGTCGGCAGGGTCGGCGGATTTACGGGGATGACGCTCTCGTTCGGGTCGCCCGAGCCGTTGTAGTGGATGATCGGGACGTCCCAGTCGGCGAACTCCTCCTCGTTGACGCTCCCGTCGCCGCGCGCGAAGTAGCGTACGCGGGACGCCATACGCACGTTCTCGGCGACCGACTCTCCGACGAGGTCGATCTGCTCCTGCGAGTCCTTCATGACGTCGATGTAGCCAAATCCGCAGGGCGAGCTGTTCTCTGGGAACAGGCGGTCGAACACGAACGGATAAAGCCCGTGCGAGTAGAAGCCGCGATATTCGTACTCCGGCTCGTTCTCGCTCGCGAAAAGAAGCTCTCCGCAGGCGAATTTGCAGTAGTGGAGCAGCTTTTTGCCGCCCGACCTGACTTTATAATACACGTCGACGACGTCCGTTTTGCCGGAGAGAACGACGTCTCCCTCGCCGGTGCGGAGCGGAGGACGCTCGGACACGCCGCCCGTCTTGCCTTCGAGAAACGGATATTCCGCGACGAGGGATTCGCTGTCGACCCTGTCGACGACGAAAACGTACTTGCTGTCCTGGATGTCGTTTATCCCCGGCTCCCAGTAGATGGAAAGCAGGTCGGTACGCCTGACGGTGACGTCGCCCAGTCCGTTTTCGAGAGAGGGGTCCCAGAAGACGCCGTAGACTCCCGTGCCGTATTTGAGCTTGTCGAACCAGACGTCGGAGTAGACCGACTCGAAGTCGCAGTTTTCGAGCGCCGCCGGCAGGACGGACGACAGAACGGACGCGAAGTCCGAGTCCGACTCCTCGCGCGGAAGGATCTCGCAGGAGGGGAGCGAGTCCATCACGTCGGCGTGCTTGTTGATGATGGAGTTGAACAGCCACGCCGAGGCGGGGCGGTATTTGAGATTTTTCCGGTCGGAAGCGGCGCTTTTGAGTCTCCACCGCGCGTCGCAGTCGACGATCCTCTTTTCGAGAGACGCCTTGTTTTTCGCGTAGGCTCGCAGGGTCTCCCCGAAGCGCGACACGGTCTCTTTCGTGACGGGCAAAGAGGGGGTGATGATAGTGTTTTCGGTCATTCGTTATTCCTTTCAATAGCTGTATCTCGGGTATTTGCGCCCGGATCGCAGGTCGAGCGGGTCGCTTTCAAAATTGTTTTCCGCCGCCGGAGCCGGCTTCGGGACGATGGGGCGCGACATACAGAAATACCTCATGCTGTCGGCAAAGTGATCCTCGCCCGTCGTGTCGAGGTCTTCCGGGTCGTAGGGACTGAATTCGAGGGTCTTCAGGGTGCGTATCGCGTGGCGGCAGGTCGAGAAGAAGTAGATCGACGGCTTGCCCTCGGAGTCGAAGGCGAGACGGCTGCGCACCTGCATCCAGCCGGGGACGCGCGTGTTGTCGCCTCTCTGAAAATAGATGCGGTAGCGGTCGGCGGTCTCCGCGACCGACTCGCCCACCGTGCGGCTGAATATCGCGGGATCGGCGACTCCGCTGATGAGCCTGCCTTTTAGCCAGCGATGCTCGCTCTCGATACGCGCGACCTCCGCAAAGACGCGGTCGGGCGGCCATTTCAGACCCTCGTCGGGAACGCCCGTGCTGCCGTAGAACTGCAATATCAGATAGGCGCGTCCCTCGTAGTCCACCGCCCACCACGACACGTCGAACGGCTTGGAGAAGCCCCAGTCGAACGAGCGGTAGACCTTCCAGTCCGGCGGGATCTCGAAGGGCGAGATCACGTGCGTTTTTATACGGTCTCCGTAGTGCGCCGGGTCGTCGGAAAACTCCTCGAAGAACTGACCCTCGAAGATGTTCCAGTCGCCCTCGAGCCACGCGCGGCGGAGCTTGGGAGGCAGGGATGAGAGGCGTTTGAGGTAGTCCGGGTCGGACTTCATAAGCGCTTTGTTGTCGGTGACGAGCGATTTGATGAACGAGTAGTCGTCCGGGTCCTCTCCCTCCTTGTAGGAGCGGTCGATGAAGAGCCGCTTGACCCACGAGTGCCCGATCCCGCCCGGGTTGCAGGTGAGATACATACGCTTCGGAAAGGAGTTGACGCCGCGCAGGGTGACCTTCAGGGCGTCGAACCACTCCTCGCGGAACTTCGTCGCCTCGTCGATGAAGACGACGTCCCATTCCGAGCCTTGATATTGCCCGAGGTCGGAGCTGCAGGCGCAGTAGCCGAAGCGGATGAGGCTCCCGTTCGGGAAGCGGATCTCGCGTTTCGCCTCCGAGTAGGAGACGCGCTTTCCGAGCAGGGAAAGCAGAGGGTCGATGTGGTTGTTTCGCAGCTCCTGGAGCGTGTTTCGCAGTATCAGCAGCTTGATGCCCGGATACTTCGCCGCGAGCAGGACCGCTTTGACGCGTACCGCGAACGACTTTCCGCCGCCGCGCGCGCCGCCGAACGCGACGTATTTGTGAGTGTCCTTCAAAAAGAGCTTTTGCTTTTCGTTGGGAGCGGGGATCCGCACGGCGTCCCCGTCTCCGAACAGAGACAGAGCGAAGAAAGAGCGTTTTTTCATCCGACGGCGTTTTGCCGCGTGCGCGAGCCTGTCTGCGGATCTTCGCTTTGCCCCGGAAGCGAGCCTGTTCCCGGACGAGAGCCTACCCCCGGACGCGAGCCTGTCTGCGGATTTTTGCTTTGCCCCGGACGCGAGCCTGTCTGCGGATTTTTGCTTTGCCCCGGACGCGAGCCTGTCTGCGGATCTTCGCTTTGTACCGGACGCGAGCCTATCCGTAGTTTTTCGTTTTGCCCCGGACGCGAACGTTGCCGTTCCCGCGCAGACCGCCCCGTCCGAAGACGCGGAGCGATCACCGCCGAACAGAAGAAGGGAAAACGGGCGGCGAGAGTCGGAAATGCGGCGCATTTTCCCGTGCGCGCGCTTGCCCCCGGACGAGAGCTTTGCCGTTCCCGCGCAGACCGTCCCGTCCGAAGAGGCGGAGCGATCACCGCCGAACAGAAGAAGGGAAAACGGGTGGCGTGCCTTTCCGCGCGGGCGGGCATATTTTTTGATGGCGTCGTATTTTGAAGTTGAGGTCATAGACGGTCCTTTCGCGTTTATACGCAGTATTCTTCGGTCTCGGGTCCGAGCGAGAGAAATATCCCCGTTTTTTCGGATGTTTGCGCGCCCGACGAGAGGGCGATGAGGTCGCGCCTGACGGCGACCGCGTTGTATCTTGAAGTTGAGTTCATAGACGGTCCTTTCGCGCTTATACGCAGTATTCTTCGGTCTCGGGACCGAGCGAGAGAAATATTCCCGCTTTTTCGGATGTTTGCGCGCCCGAAGAAAGGGCGATGAGTTCGCGCCTGACGGCGACCGCGTCTTTGAGCAGAGCTGAGATCTCTTTCAAAAATTTTGTGTCGGAGGGCGAGCCGCCGGAGACGGAAGCGTGAAGCGAGTCGCCGATAGCCTTTTCGAGCGAGTCCGAAAGCGAGAGGAGCCTCGTGAGATCGGAGGGCGTCCCGGACTCCTCGGCGCGGCGGCGTCTTTCGCGCCTTTTGCCCGTCCAGCCGTTCGCTCTGCCGTACGCCGAAAGGACGGAGGGTTTGATGCCGTATTTTTTTCCGAGCGAAGAGTATGTGACGCCGTTTTCGACGTATTCGCGCTCGGCTTCTTCAAATTCGTAAATAATGTTTCACCTCTCAGTCTGTGTTGTGTCCGTTTCCCGAACAGTGTCTTCAAATTTTTTGATAACGTTCGCCTCGCGGTATGTGTTGCGTCCCTTTTCCGAAGTTTTTTTCAAAAACGTTGATAACGTTCACCTCGCGGTATGCGCCGTGCCCGTTTTCCCAACGCCAACGAAAAGCGTGACCGATATAACAGGGAATTGTGTAGTACGGATTAGCGTAAGATGGAATTGCGTAAGATGGAATTGCGTCCCCGGCAAACTCCGTTTCGATCGACCGACGCCAACGCCGCCCCGCGCCGCCGGACGTTGATTTACAAACGCTTGCCGCCAACGCCGCCCCGCGCCGCCGGACGCTTTTTCGCTTGCCTACCCCAATTATACCATTTTTTGCCGAACATTTCTCCCC
>CACZZA010000088.1 GCA_902785485.1 uncultured Ruminococcus sp.
GAACAAGCGCAAATCCAACAAGCAAAGGAAATGTTTTCAAAACTTCCCACGGCTCTGCAAGATTTTATGATCGTTTTTATGAAAAGTCTTTCAGAGAGTCAAGGGAAGAAACAAAAACAAATGACGAAGACTCCGGAATGATCTCCCGCAAACGCTCGCCTTTAAGACGGGCGTTTTTTCTTTAGTATCATATCCCCCCGTAAAAAAACGAAAGGCGTTCAAAAAAAGACTGTGACGTGCCCCTATTTTTAACGCAAGGCAATTTTTTCAAATTTTTCAATAATTTTTGGAATAAATAGACTCTTTTGCGCGCGCGTTTCCGTTTATTCCATAAAGTCGTTTTTTGACTCGGTTGCGGTACTTTTGCGGTACTCGTTTTTACAAATGGCGTTTTTACAAGGAAATTTAGGTTTTATGTCTGGTCACTCCGACCATGAAAGAAACCGCTTTTGTCCGGTAGACAAAAGCGGTTTCTTTCAGTTATATTCGCCTGCGGCGAGTTATTACGAGCGCAGCGAGTAAAAAGGCGAGCACCGGGTTGACGTCCCGGTGCGCGCCTTTCTCACATTATTCTTTTTTCGGGCTGTCTGTATCCTCTTCGTTTTTCTGCGCGTCGGATAAGTTGTCGGAACCGGCAGGTCCGCCGGGAGCAGGCGCAGCGGGGGGGAAGAGCGTCATTTTTCTTTTTCTTTACAAAAAGTATGATCACGAGTATCGCGACGCAGATCACCGCCGCGACGATGATCAAGAGCCACCACGGGAAGCGGAAGCCGCCGTCTTTGTCTTTGCCGGCGCTGTCTCCTGCGTTGTTTTTATCGAAGCCGCAGACGGCGCATACGCCCTTGTCGTCGAAGGTGTGTACTCCGTGTTTCAGTTCGGCGCCGCAGGCGCAGGCGATCCAGTGTTCGCTGTTTGAATACGCGTGATCGCCGCCGACGTGACGGACGGTGGAGACCGGAAGGATCAGATCGTTCGCCGTGACTTCCTTGATTCCGGCGCAGCTTAAATACGTTTTGCCGTCCTTATCGGTGTAATACGCTTTCGTGCCGGTCGTGACGCAGTTCGGGAGCACCATATCGTGCTTTGTGAGCCCGTCCACGGAGGTCTTGACGGTCGAACCCTTTTTATAGCCGCAGACCGTACAGCGCCCGTCTTCTCCGAACGTGTGCGCCGCGTTTTCGATATGCGCGCCGCCTGCCTAAGGTCACGATCCGAGTTTTACGGTCGATTTGCCGGTCTTAACGTCGTATTCCGCGAAATAACGTTTTAGTCTCGCGACGTCGAGAGCGTCGACTTTTTCGTCGAGGTTCACGTCGCTTCCGGGTCCGATAGAAACGCCGGGGGAGGCGAGGTGTTTCTTAAGTCTGACTATATCGAGGGCGGTGACCTTTTTGTCGAGGTTGCAATCGCCGACGAGGACCACAGGAGATCCGTCGGGGACGGTGAAGGCAAAGCTTACGATACAGCAATAAACGGAACGCTCTATCTTAGCCGGATTGCCGTTCACGGTAACTTTCATATCGGAGATATCCGCGTACTCGAATTGAGGTTCTCCGGTCGTATCTACGGCTATGACCGCCTCGTATTTATTTCCCGCGACGAAGGTGTAACTCTTGTTGTTCGGCAGCGGCTCTCCGTTTTGCGTCCAGCGGATACCGTTTTTCCAGTATTCATCGTCGTAGTCGAGCACTTTGCCGGCGTTTTTGAACCCGCACCCGTCGGGAAGAGTGAAGCCGTACGTGATCTTTTCGCCCGCCGTCAGAGCGGGGAGCGTGATATCCAGAGATCTGATCTGTTTCTTTGCGGTAAACTTGTATGCGATCAGAATATCCGTATCGGAGTAGCGCCCGCTGACCGTCGCCTCTTTGCCGTTCACGGTCGAGATCATATCATCCCCGGCAAAGCTGTGACCGTTGACAGCTTTTATCCGTATAACGACCCTGTATTCCTCCAAGGCTTCGAAGCTGACGTTTTTGCCGGGAGTGATCGCCGCCGTTCCCTTATACCACATCACGCCTTTTGCCATAATTCCGCCCGTGTTGTCGTACACCTCGTAATCGGCTCCTTCGGGCGCCGAAGCAGTCCATTGAAGCCGATCGCCCGCGTCGGGCTCCGGGATCGTAAGATCGACGCTTCCGATGATATTCGTCATATCGAAGGTATAGACAAGGGCGTAGCCGTAGCCGTACTTGCTGTAATCAACGACTCTGTCCGCTTGGACGCCGTTCACTCCTGCGGTGATCTCACCGGCAGGGGCGAACACAAATCCGGCGTCGGGACGGATAAGCACGTACGCCGTATATTTATTCCCGTATTCGAAAACTCCCGGGTTTGAATGAAGCAGAGGGCTCCCGTTTTTGACCCAATAAACTCCGTTCTTGTAATTGTCGTCGTTATAGTCGGACAACGCGTAACGCGCTCCCGTCGGTACGATCGCGGAATACGGGATCGCGTCTCCCGCTTTAGGTTCGGGGAGAAACGCCGATACGGATCCGATCACGTTCGTGACGGTGAAGTCACACTTCACGGTGAGGGTGCCGTCGCCGTTGTCGTTGTCGTAGACCTTTGCTTTTCTGCCGTTGACTGTGGCGGAGACGTAGGAAACGTCGGCGAACTGCTCGCGGTATTTATCCTTCACTTCGACCATTACCGATACGGTGTAGTAGCTGACGTCCGCGTCGAAGCGGATCGTCGAAGCGCAGCTCAACGCGTGAGAGACGGAGCCGTTCGGTTCGTCGTAATATCCCCACCTTACGCCGTTCATCCAGGAAGTGCCGGAGTTGTATTTCTCGACCTGATACCGGTGACCCGCGGGAGCAAACGCGGAATAAGAGATCACGTTCCCCGCCTGCGGCTCTTCGATGTTCAGCTGAAGCGTGTCGATATCGTTGAGCGGAGTGAGGACGTAGCTGTCCCCGAACTGCGGTCCGAAAAGAGCGCCGATACCGTTGAATAAGACGCCGTGATCGCCCTGCGCCCGCTTCACGCCGTTGATGAAGGCGTAGTTATATGGAGAAGAGATCTTGTTCCAGATCGCGAACGCGTCGGAAGCGGTATGAGTTTCGGCGAAATTTTCCCCGATATCCAGATAAAAGGCGACGACCCTGTCGTTGCCGGAGGCGTTGACGATCTCGCACCTTTCGATCACGGGATGAACGTCGGACGTGATAGAGTTTCCGTCGGAAAGGAGCGCGACGTTTCTGTTCACGCGGAACGTGCCGTCGTGGATAAAGCATTTTTCGAAAGATTCGAAATGAAATGTTCTGATGAAGATGGGGAAATCCGCTTCAAAGCTGCCGCCGAACATTTCGAGATCTTTGCCGATATAGACGGCGTCATGATATTTTTCGGGGTCAAAATCGGAGTCCACGTGGGTATTGTTTTTTATCAGTCCGCCTTTTACGACGATCTTACCTTTTAAAACATACGAGCTCTCGAACACGCCGTAATCGTATCTGAATTCCAGCCTGCCTTCGATCCATTCCTTCTTTGAGGGATCGTAGCGCTTTGAGTCTTCGATCGTCACCCCCGCGTCGTCCCATCCGTAGATCAGACCAGAGCGGAATTCCGACGTGACGCCGAGCTTGTATCCCGCAAGATCGAGTACGATCGGGGCGCCGTCCGGCGCCAGGATCGACTCCCTCGGTATATCGATCCCTTCTTGCTTGGAGACCGTTCTGATTATGTCTTTGCCTAATTTGATGTATCTCGGCGCGGAGTCGGTACGTTTTTTTGTAAAAACGTTAAACAGTCCGTTGAAATCCGTCGCGATATACGGCTCGTCCGGATCGGTATAGTCGTATTCTTCCGCCCTGACGGACAGAGAAACGATAAACGTCGCGGCGGCGAGAACGGCTGCGCAGAGCGCCAGAAAAAGTATTTTTCTCATCATTCATCCCATTCCTTTCCGGGTTTTTGAAATATAGTAATACAGAATAATAATAACATTTAATCAGCCGCCGCGCATCAGCCGAAAGAATGATATTAAAAAAAGGCCGAAGTCCGAAAACTTCAGCCTTTATATCCGCTATTCCCGCGTTTCGGTATCTCCGCGATCGGCTTTGCAGGAACAAAGCAAAAAGAGCAATGCCCCGCACACAGCCGGAAAACGTTTCTTCATTGCGTCTTCAGCGGGGAGCCGCAGTATTCGCAGAACTTACCGCCGCCCGCTTTCGCGCCGCAGTTCGGGCAGAAACGCGCGGGTTTTGCGGCGTCGCTCCGCGCCCCGTCGGGGACGTACGCTCCGGGGTACGGGACCGTATGATGCTCCTGCGCCGTGTTCATTTCCATTACTCTGCGCGCTTCCTCGAGAGTTTTGTTCATGGCGGCGTCGTCCGCGGCCTTCGCGGCGGCGAACCTCTTTTCGGCTTCGGCGCGCTCTTCGGGCGTCATGGCGGCGAGCATCGCTTCCACCTTTTTCTTTTGCTCTTCAAGATAACGCTGCATATCTTCATTGTTGAAGTCCATGGCGGTTTCTCCTCTCATTGCGGCTTTGTGTCTTTTATGACGATACCGAGTCCTCTCGCTTCGGAAACAAGCTCCGTTCTCGTCTTGAATCCCGTTTTTTCCATAAGGTGCTGGATGTGGCTTTTCACCGTCGCGACGGAGATGAAGAGCCTTGCGGCGATCTCGGCGTTCGTGTCGCCCGTCGTCAGCTCCTTGAGCACGTCCAGCTCGCGCTCGGTGAATTCGTGATTGGTGGCGTTGCCTATGCGGATGAGCGGCGTTTCGTCCGGAAAGATCCGCTCCCCCGCCATCGTGCGCTCCATCACGTCGAGAAGTCCCTCCTTCTGTCCGTCCTTGTACCAGAACGAATCGATCCCGATCGCCTTCGCTCTGGAAAGCCACGAATATTCGGGCATCGACGTGACGATGATTATCTTTATCCGAGGGAATTGCTTTTTTATCTCCTCCGCTGCGTCGAGTCCGCTCTTGCCAAGCTCGGTCATTACGTCCATCAGGATCAGATCGACCTTGTTCGTCTTACACACGGATAACGCCGCCGACGCGCTGTTTATCGAGATCAGATGGCGAAAATCCGCGCTCGACTTCACGTATATTTCAAACAGCTCGCGCGGGATATCCTGGTCTTCCACTATCAGTACGTTGTAAGCCACGTTTTTCACCTCTTTTTCCTTTTCTTTCCTTTACGTCTTTCCATTACGCTTCCATTATACGCGGAGTTCACCGCCTTCGCATCAGCCTCTCGGCTGATATTTTACGTTTCTTTCGGAAAAACGAGGGTCAGCGTGAATTTTTCTCCGGTTTTCGCCGATAAAGACGCTCCCTGCTTTTTTGCGAGGACGGAAAGATTGTACAGACCTCCGGCGAATCTGACCCCGCCTTTCGGGAGTTTTCCGTCGTTCTTGAAGGAACAGCTTATCTCTTTTTCCGTTTCCTCAAACGACACGGTAAGCGTTTTCGCTCCGGCGTGCTTCGATGCGTTGGCTATCGCCTCCCGCGCCGATTTGAAGAACAGGCTCCGCTGTTCGTCGGTCAGGCTTTCCGGTATTTCGTTTTCCCAGACGAGCCGCATCCTGAGCGCGTCGGCGAGCTCTCTGACTCCTCCCGCGGCTTTCGGGTCCGCGTTTTTGTCCGCTTCCATACACAGAAGCAGGGCGTTTTGCTCCCACAGGGAAAAAATGCGGTCTTCCTCTTCCTCCCCCGCGCCGACGGACGAGACGGTGGAGAGCATCAGACGGTTCATCTCGTCGTGGATGTTGACCTTCGCGCGTAGGATCTCCTGTTTGCGGACGGTATCGTCAATGCCGAGTGTGTATTCATTCAGCTCCGCTTTGAGCCGGGATAACGCTTCTTTATCCCTTTGAAGCGCCTCGGTTTTGGCGTATTCGGCGGTAACGTCCGAAGCGGTCAGTTCATGCAGGCGCTCGCCGTCAAGCAGGAGTTCGCGGCGGACAAACCGCCACCGGCGCCCCTCTGACGTCAGAACAGAGTCTCCGACTTCGTCATAGAACTGATTGCCGTTTTGCAGAAGACTGCCCGTAGCGGCAATGCAAAGCCGGTTCATACAGACGTTGGAAAACAACACTCTTCCGTCATCGCCGAAACAGCAGACGCCGCAGGGTATCCAGTCCAGACAAAGCTTCACCGCGTCCGGCGTAACGCTCCGTTTACCGTACCGGATCACGGCGCTCAGATTTACGACAGCCG
Organism: uncultured Ruminococcus sp.; assembly: GCA_902785485.1. GTDB lineage: Bacteria > Bacillota > Clostridia > Oscillospirales > CAG-272 > RUG13077. Next base: position 6,172 of record CACZZA010000088.1, read on the forward strand.
CCGGCGTAATGACTAAAAGAGCCAAAAGCAGTCCGATCCACGGGAATGCGCCCAGCTTCCGGGTGACGGCGGCAGCGGCGCCGGTATCGCCGAAAAGGTGCATATCGAACATCACCTGCCAAAGAAAATAACTGCATCCAAACGGGAGCAGAGCGAATGCGGCAAAGCGAAATCGCTTCAGCGCAACGGACCTTACGATGCTGAAAATACCGATCAGGCATAGAGTAAGCGTCCACAGCGAGAAAAGAGACCTTGTCAATTCGGAAAGCTGAAAGAGAGACGTCATACGCAATTCCCCCTTTCCGGCAAGGTGAAGCTGATATACGTCACGTCGTCTTCACGGACGCGCGCCGTTTCGACGCCGGCATTCGATAACGCTTTGAGCTCCTCTTCGGAAAGCGAAGTCCGGAGGTTTTCCATCGTCAGTTTGCATACGGCGGGAAAATCAGACAGATTGATAAAGATACCGCTGATATAGGTAATATTGTCGGTCAGAAGCGACCCGAACGCCTCGAACACGGCAAGAGCCGCTTCGGAAGTTACCTTGCCTGACGCCGTGCTGTAAAGCTCGCCGGGTATGCCGGTGAAATTCAGATAGCGCAGCACTTCCGAAAAGGAAAGGGCGAGCTCACCCGTGTCTATCGTTTTATTCTCGTAAGACAGAAGCATCAGATTTGCAAAACGCTTGATATAAGAAGCAAAAAGCGTTATTCGTTTGCGGTATTCTTCTTTTACCGCCATCTCTTTCGATAAGCGCGCCTCTTTTGCCAGACCGGAAATCGTCTGTGACTGTCTGCGGGTGAGTTTTGCGATCTCATCGTAAACGGCGGTACGCTGTTCGATCTTTGACCGTTTTTCTTTTAATTCGTTTTGCAGACGGATAAGTTCTGTTTCTTCCGCAAGTTTTTCCTTTGCTTCTGTCAGTTCCTCGTTCAAGCGGTCAAGATCGGACAGATCGTCCTGCCAGAAGCCGAATCCTCCCGGCAACTCCATTTTGTGCAAAACGGTATGCTCGCCGATCCTCGCGCCGTCCGGGGACGCGAACTGCTCTGCCGTCAAAGGAAAAGTCATACGGGACGAATACACCGGAGTACCATTACGATCCGTGATCTGCGCGGCAATGGAAAATGTCTCAAACAGCTTCCCGTATCTCATATTGGTCGGGATCAGACCAAGCTGTATGCAGCATTCAAGCACCCCCGCCGCCATAAATATCAGCGTTTCGGGAAACTGGACGAGATACGTGCCGTTTATCTGCGGCATTTTTCCGGTCATCAAAAGCGCGCTCATGGCGACGCCGACGGAAAAAGGAATCACTATCAGCCAGGCGTACTTTTTTGCGTTTTCCACGCGGCATTTTACGACCAGAACGAGGATCGCCGCCAGATAAAGACCGTACTGCCACGCCGTGACGACGTAAAACAACGGGGCGTGTGAGTACTCGACGTTCCAGTTTTCAAAGCCGGGGTTGAAACGGAAAACAAGCCCGTGCAGATCGTTTGTCAAAACGGTAAGGATCATCAGGACGGTGACCGCTCCGACCCAGTACCATCTTTTCGGAATTCGTGAATCGACGCCCGGAGAGATCAGCAGCGATATATAGAATAAAAACAGCGGGAGCAGCAGCATCGGCGCGTAATAGAGATACCACGAGAGACGCGCGAGGACGTCGACCCCCGCAAAAACGCTGTATTTGATTCCGCGAAGCAACAGCAGGAGAAACGCCATCCACGAAAGCGATCTCATCATGAACGGCAAACCGCCGGAGCCGGACACGCGGTATGAATAGTACCGGATCAGACAGGCGGAAAGGATAAGAAGATAGATCGTGGAAACGTTGCGCGTGGGAAAAGCGTCGGGAATGATACTCGCGCAGGGAATGATATTGATCGCAAGCAGCAAAAAATAAAGCGCCAGCCGTCCAAGCGTCTTTTTGACCACGTTCAT
>CACZZA010000089.1 GCA_902785485.1 uncultured Ruminococcus sp.
ACAGGAATACATCATCGTTCCCAAGGGGACGGCTGTTACCGACGCGGATTGGAACACCTCCGTCAAGCCCGATCCCGAAAGAGATAACTGGGTATTCTTCGAGAATCTGAACGCGGCGACGGAATATGAGATCTACACCCGCACGGCGGAAACCGAGACGGCGTATGCTTCTTCCGCAAGCGAAGTGACAAAGATAACTACCGATAAATCAGCTCAGACCGCACCGGCTTCTCCCGAAGCCGACAGCGTGACCGCGACTTCCGTGACGCTCAAAGCGATAGCGGGAGCCGAGTATTCCAGGGACGGCGAAAACTGGCAGGCAAGCAACGTATTTGAAGGACTTTCGCCTGCTACGGAATACACGTTCTACGCAAGGATTGCGGAGACCGCGACGGCTTATGCTTCTCCGGCGAGCGTGGGAACAAAAGTGACGACCATCAAAGACAGCGTTGAAGCGCCGAGTGCGCCGACCGTTCAGACGGTAGAGTCGCGCAAAATCATTCTTACCGCTGTCGCCGGAATGGAATATTCGATCGACGGTACGACTTGGCAGACCTCCAACGAGTTTGCCGACCTGTCGCCCGTGACTGAATACACGTTCTATGCGAGGATCGCGGAGACCGCGACCGCGTACGCTTCTCCGGCAAGCAAAGGAACGAAGGCTACTACCATCAAAGACTCCGTTGCCGCGCCTGGAAAACCGATCGCCGAAAAGATAGAAGAGTCTTCGATCACCTTAAAGGAGATCGAAGGGGCTGTCTACTCGCTCGACGGCAAAACCTGGCAGGAAAGCAACGTCTTTGAAGGACTTGAACAGGGGACGGAGTACACGTTTTACGCTAAGCTTTCCGAAACGGAAACGGCATTTGAAAGTGAAGTAAGCGAAGGCGTGACTCTCACGACGAAAGTTTTGTATGGAGACGCAAACAACGACGGAAAAATCACTTCTCTTGATATAGTCAGGTTGAAAAAACATCTTGCAAATCAAAGCGTTACCGTCGGCAAAGGCGCGAACGTGAACGGCGACACGGTCGTCGATTCGCTTGACCTTGCAAGGCTGAAGCGGTACTTTGCGGAATACGATTTCGCCGAGAAAAAGTCGTCCGTCGTTCTCGGACCCGCGGCGTAAATCATTACCAAAATACAAAAACAGACCGAACGAAAATGAAATGCACCCCAAAAGTTAGACAGTATGGTATAATGTCTAACAGGGGGTGCATTTTCATGCCAAGAGGAAAGCCAAACAAGAGATACACAGGGGAATTTAAGCAAATGGTAGTAGAGGCAGTAAAAAGAGAAGGTCTCAGCTACAACGAAGCATCAAGACAATTCGGGATCAATAGCCATTGGCGAGTACAAGAATGGGAACGAATATATCTTGAGGAAGGACCGGAAGGGCTGTACATAGAGAGACGAGGGCGGGCTTCAATAGCCAGCGGAACAAGGAAAGGGCGCCCTCCAAAACTGGACAAAAAGGTAGAGGAAGATCTAATTGCAGAAGTACAACGGTTGAGTGCGGAGAACGCATACTTAAAAAAATTGAATGCCTTGGTTACCGAAAGGGTACGGCAAGAGAAAAATCACAAGTGATTTGGGAACTAAGGCATGAATTTAAGGTATCGCTGCTCATTGACGTTGCCGGAATCCCTCGCAGCACCTATTACTATTATGAAAAACACAGAATGGATGAAGACAAATACAAAGAGATAAAAGAAGAAATTGCAAATATTTTTGCCGAAAACAAAGGCAGATACGGATATAGGCGCATCACGGATGAATTACATAATCGCAAATATGTAATCAAAGTGGAATTTAGTCTGGGAAATTCCTTCTCAGGCTCTTTTCTCTGCGCTTTCTTTTTTCTTTCTCTTGCCTTTTTTCTCTCTTTCTTCGTTCTTCTTATCACCTTTTCTTCTTTTCCCATACTAAATTCAACCTTTTTCCCATACTAATTGCTACGGTTTTCCTACTGTGGAATTTACTATGGGAATTTACGCAATTCTCTCAGATGTCGGTATTTAGCGACAACTTAAAATCGACACGACCCATTTTTCCTTGTTATTTCACAATAATTTCGCTTTTATGGCTTGCAATTCCTCATATTGTGTGCTATAATAAATTGAATTATATTATTCGGAAAAATAATACAGAAAGGGGCTTGACAAAAATGAAGAACAGCGCGACAATCTTGTCAGTCAGTCAATCAGTCAAGGGAAACCCTGCCTGCTTCTTTTGTCAATACCTTTTTGAAAAAAATATCAATCGGCGCGATACGCTCGCTTGACGCGGGTTTGTCGCGCTTTTTTTCTTCCCGCTCTTTGCCGTGTCTGCGGATCCTCTTTTGTTCGTTCTCCCGTTGGGATAAAAAATAAAATCAGGAGGCCACCTATGAAAAAGTTACTTATACTCGCGCTTGCTCTCTTAATGATCGTCAGCCTGGCGGCTTGCAAAGGCAACGATCCCGGAAGCACCGGCACAAACCCGCCCGCAAGCAGCACCGGTGATAATCAGCAATCCGGAAACGAGTCCGGCAACAGCAACACCTCGCAAAGCGGCAATAACGCAGAGGCGGCTAAACTCACCGGAAAGCTCAATCTCATCGAACTCGACGACAGGGATCCGTCCGTACTTCGCGGCGTGGTCATCAAAGGCAACTGTGCCGGCGGCAACGACGGCATCAACGGAAAAGAGTCCTCTCTGACCGACGTCCGCTGCATCTTTGAACTGAACGAGTGGGTCTATTTCTACCCGGATACCGACGCGACCTACGGACTCAGAGTCTGGATACTCAAACACCGTGACGATCAGGAGTATTACAACAAAGCCAAATTCTCCGATCTCGATCCGAACTTTGCGAACTATTGCGATCTTCATTATCCCGAGGATGCGGAAAAACCAGATGAAACGGAATGGGGCAGCTTCTATCTGAATAAGGAAGAATGCGAACCCGGCTATTACGATTTTGTCTTCACTTACGAGGGAAAAGCCATCGCCACCCTGCTGACCCGCTTCTATGCCGAAAATGAGCTCACCGCCAAATCCGACGCGGAGCTGGAAGCTCTGATGCACGAATGAGCGGCGCCGTGTTCGAAGAACGCTTTATAAAGCTTGTCGAAGAAAACGGCGGCTTTGAGTATTATCAGGCGTACCGGGGCGACGTGGATCTGATCCTCGGCGGCAAGGGCAACACCTTTTGGTACACCGTGTTGAAAAAAGGCAAGGTCACGGAGTCTTATATCGGGAAAAACGCCGGAGGCGTTTGGGAAGACGTTTACGTCAAAGGCAGCGGCGCAACTCAAAAGACGAAAGCCATGCCGTCGGGCAGCACGATCAGGAAGATCGCCGAAAAGGCGTATCTCTGCCAGGATGAAACGTGGGTCACGCGGCGAACGCCGAAACCGATCGAGGATTCGCACCCGCGCTACCATTACGTTTACGGCTTCGGCGACAGGGGGCTTGACGTATCGGTAGAATACGGCGTGACCATCGCTTACAACGACGTCAAGGACGCTGACGCGGGTTTTCATTTAAGATACCTTTACACTGGCTCCGACGTTGAAACACCGTAACACTTCGGGGGCGGACAAGTTCCGCCCCCCCGTTTGCTTTCTATCGAGGAGGGTTGTAAATTGCTAAAGAGATTTCTGTCTTTGGCGTTAGCGGTACTTATGGCTTTTTCGCTTTGCTCCTGCGATTTCCGGTCAACCTCTTCGATCTGCTCTTTCAGCTTACCCGACAGCATAAGTCCCGAATAAGTGACCCGCTTATGGTTGCGCAGATAATCGTGATACATCATCCCGAATCTGCCGACTTTCGTCGCCTCCGGCGCTTCAAGACAGGGATAATAGTAGTCTCCCGCCAATTCATACCTCAGCCCGGTTCTTTCGTCTGTAATGTACTTTTTAAGTTCTTTCATGATCTGAAACCTCCAAATAATCTTTGATTTGTTTGTTGTTTCAGATAAGTCGAACGGTTGTTACGGTCGGGCATCGGAAGGTGTATCGCGCCGGATATCATCAAAATAATCACTTGCGTTATGAAGACTCCGACCATTTAGAGTGGTCATAACGGATTCGAGTTATGACCGCTCTTATTTTTTATCTTGAAAAAATCATAATCCTGTGCTATAATCACTTTACAAATCAATATCGGTCATCGGAGGACAGTACGCCGCAGCGTAGGGGATCGTAAAGCTTTCAGCTTTGCAGGCCGCCTGTCGGATAAGATGCCGGGTGCGCTCGGAACGAATGGCATTTATGCCTTTTGTTGCCGGGCATATTTTTTTGGAGGCATCCATGAAAGCAGAAAACGTTACCCTTACCCCTTTGCGTGATGACGACCGCGAACAGTTCATCCTCGACAATCAGCGCGCCTTCAAGTTCGGCGCCGTCGAAGAATTCGGCACGCGCGACGACCACCTTGACGGCGACGGCGAGATCATATCGCGGGGGACCATCGAACATTGCATCGACCACGGCGTCGCCTACCGCATCCGCGAGAACGGAGAAATCGTCGGCGGGCTGATCCTGAAGATCGACGAGCAAACGCAGCATAACGAGCTTGAGCTCCTGTTCGTATCGCCGGACGTTCACAGCAAGGGCATCGGCACCGCCGCGTGGCGTGAAGTCGAGCGTCTTTATCCCGATACGGTCGTGTGGGAGACCTGCACGCCGTATTTCGAGAAGCGGAATATCCACTTCTACGTCAACAAACTCGGTTTTCACATTGTCGAGTTCTTCTGCGAATATCACCGCGATCCGCTCGAAAAAGAGCGCTATGGTCCGCAGGATGACGAATATTCCGAAAATGACGAAGGTCCCGCCGAGATGTTCAGATTTGTAAAATATATGAAATAGTCTACGTACCGGGCCTTGATCGTCGCGCGTCAGATCAACTCCGCGTCCCCCCGAATACTCGACAAGCTTTTTTCGGGGGAGAGCGGACTCCGGTCAAACGTCCGGGCGCGTGTCCTTCAGACAGCCGTTCTCAAAATCGAACGCAACGGAAAAACCTATCGAACGCGGCGGAAAAATCTATTTATTCAAACAAAAAAAGAAAAAATCGGCATTTTTTGAGTATTCATTACGTCGTCTGCTACGCACAAAACAGGCTGTCGTTTTTGCGACAGCCTGTTTTACGTTGTTATTCGTTCGTATCTTACGCCCAGGGATCCGCGGATTTGGGTTTTCTGATGTCGGGGGTGAGGCCCTCGTGGTTACGGACGTACCACTTGCCGGTGCTTGCGACCTGTCTCAGGTCGACCTGTCTCGGACTGTCCGCTCCGCCGGAAGTGATCCAAAGGGTCGCGTAACCTTCGTTCTGGAACGAGTAGGGATTGCAGCAGACCTTGATCGTATAGGGCTGAGTGGGAGTATAGTTGTTTTCGGGGGTGGCTCCCGCGAAATAAGAGAACGGGACGTAGAACTTATTGTCGGAGAAACGGTCGTTGAGGAACTGCTGATCCATCGGGGAAAGAGGTCCGCCGGGGCCGCGCAGGAACTCGAACATCTGTTTGCCGATCTCTTTGTCTGCCGCATACGCACAGAGCGCGCAGACCGTCAGAGCCGCCGTCTTGTAGGGGGTGTCGAGCGCTGCTTCGGGAAGAGCCTTCAGCTGATCAACGCTTTCGGGAAGCGCGGTAAAGGTGAAGGTCTCGTCTTTTCCGATCTGAATAGCGCTTTTCGCGATATTCTGCGCCGTGTTTTTGAGTTTGTCAAAAATGCTCATTAGTGTATCCTCCGTTTTTTATTTGTTATCAGAAGTGTCTTCCGCTTCCGCCGGAGTGGTGTGTGCCGGACGACGAGTAACCGCCGCCTCCGCCTCCGCCCGAACGTGAGGAAGACTCGCTTGCGCGTGGCGTCCGCGTCGTGTTGGAATAGAGATATACGTCGTTCTGCGCGTTGAGTACCAGGCTTCCGCTGCGTACATAGTTCGCCGCCTTGTCGTTCGCCTTGACCGAGTTCAGCTTGGATTTCATTGACGAAGTGCCGATAAACGCCGCTATGACGCCAATCAGCGCCGAGATCCCGCCGCGTTTGACGTATTGTTTCGTCGCGTAGGAGCCGAGACGGCTGTGCGCCTCGTCGGCATATTTGCGGAATCCTTTGTAGAATTCTTCGTTCGAGATCTCGTCCCAGAACTCGTCGATAAAATCGTCTATCCCGTCTCCTTCGGTCAATATCTTTTCCGCCTTGCCCATCGAGTAGACGTTGAGATAGCGTCCCTCGCCGTCGTCAAGGTTGATGAAAAGTATCACGGAATCGGGAACGTCGGAGTGTTCCTCCTGAAAATCCCAGGCGTAAAGCGCCTGACCGTAAGAACTGTACGAGGGAACGGTGTGGATCAGTATGCTGTATCCGCAGTCCTCGCTGTACTCCTTGAGGAGCGCTTCAAGCTCGCGCGCCTGCGACTCGGTGACCGTTCCCGCGTCGTCGAACATATATTTGTATTCGCCGGAACGGGAGGGAAGTATGCCTGTCGTTATGACTTCGGAATAGTCCCCGGTTACTACGGGATTGTCCGAGCTTTCGTATGTTTCTCCCGCGTTTCCGGAGAGGAGCGAGTACGCTTCGTCGGCGTATTTTTCGAATGCTTCGTAATATTCGCCCGCCGGTACGTAGTCCCAGAACAGATCGATAAATCCGTCGAGATCGGGGATGGTATCGATAACGCTGCCCATCGAGTAGACGTTGAGATAGCGTCCCTCGCCGTCGTTGAGGTTGATGAACAGGATCAGCGAATCCGGGACGTCGGAGTGCTCCTCCTGAAAGGTCCACGCGTAATCGGTCTGTTCGTCCGCGGGATAAGCCTCTACCGTGTGTATAAGGATACTGCATCCGCAGTCCTCGCTGTATTTTGCGAGGAGGGCTTCGATCTCGGCGTTCTGCCCTTCATCGAGCAAACCCGCGTCGTCGAAGAGATAACTGTTCCCGTCTTCGGCGGAGACCGCGAACGAAAGCGTGAGCAAAAGCAGGAGGGATAGTATCAAACTTAAATACTTCTTCATATCCGCGCCCCCTTACAGTAAGTTGAAAAGGGTGAGCAGACCGAAGACCGCGGCGGCGCCGATGCCTCCGATAAGTCCGAAATACTTCCAGTACAGGCTTTTATCCATCGGCAGGTCACCGACGAATTTTCCGGTCTGTCCGTTCATCGCGAACGTGTACTGCTTTCCTTTCCAGGTGGTGTTGAGGAACCACACGGGAAGGAGACCGTACTTCGTTTTGCCGTTTACGGTACGGACGGAGCTTTGCTCCGGAGTGCAGGAAGAGTAACCGGTCACCGTGGACATGAAGGCTTCCTCGGTACTGCGTTTGATCCTCTCGTTCACCCTCGGGATGCACTTGTCGGCGGATACGTCGTATCTGTCGGCAAAATACCCGGCGAGGTACGCGGTCTGGAAGTCGACCGCCTGAGTGAGATCGAACGGCTCGATGGATTCCATCAGGTCGTCGGCGATCTTGACCGAGCCGTCGGCGGGGACTCCGTCGAACGACAGAGTTCCCGCGCGGGTCACGGAATAGTAATCGGTCTTGGTGTAGTTGTAATGACTGTCGCTCCACGCGGAGGTACGCGTCGCTCTGTAACGGATGTTTGCGTCCGCGTCCGCGTCGAACAGCCAGAAGGGAACGTACATTCCCTTGATAGTGTCAAGATGATTTTCGCTCTTGAAGAGCTTCGGCAGGAGCTTTTTCCCGCTCATGTGAGCGGCGAACTGCCGTTTTGCCGCCTCTTTGTCGAGCTTGAACGGTATCACAAGGTCCGGTTTGAGCGTTCCCGCGAGCTTGCCCATTATGATGACCGGGTTGTTGCAGAACGGACATTGCGTCGCCGCGGTGTTGCGGTCGCCGACGATCTCGCCTCCGCAGGACGTGCAGACGTAAGATACGAGCGCGTTTTCGTCGGTCTCGTCATACGTATCGTCTTGCGTCTCCCAGTTCATCTCGTCGGGAGCGTCGTGCGAAAGCTGCTCGTCGTAGCTGAGCAGCGTTCCGACGTCAAACTC
>CACZZA010000090.1 GCA_902785485.1 uncultured Ruminococcus sp.
GATGTTGTTGTAATAATATCCGGTGTTCCAGTTGTGGAACGCCTCGTGTGAATTGAGAGACGAGAACATATCGGGGATGAGTATATCCATCGGGCAGGTGTTCTCGTCGACGCAGTATCTGCATCCGGTGCAGGGGACGAGGTTCTGAGAACGGAAGACCTCGCGGACCTTTTCGATCGCCGCGAACTCTTTTTCGGAGAGAGGTGAAAAGTCCTTCATCGTCGAGATGTTGTCGTTCACCTGCGCCATATCGCTCATTCCGGAAATGACCATCGCCATATTCGGATGGCTTGCCGCGTAGCGGATGGCGTACCCAGCGTTTGAATAGGTGCCGCCGAGCGCGCGCAAAACTTCGTCCGCCGCCTTCGGGAGTCTGACGAGGCTTCCGCCCTTGACCGGCTCCATCACTATAACGGGTTTGTTATGCTTTTCGCAGACTCCGTAGACCTTCGCGCTCTCTACCGACGCGTCGTCGTAGTCTATGTAATTGAACTGTATCTGTACGATGTCGATCTCGGGATGCTCGGTGAGGATCATATCGAGGACTTCAGCCTTGTCGTGGAACGAGATACCGAAGTGACGGATGAGTCCTTCTTCTTTCAGGGAATACGCCGTTTCGTACGCTCTGCATTCCTTGAACTTTTTGTAGTTCTCCTTATCCTGCGCGTGCATAAGATAGAAGTCGAAGTAGTCGACTCCGCACCATTCGAGCTGTTTTTCAAAGAACGGGCGTATGTCCTCCTGCTTTTTGAAATAGGGGTCGGTCAGCTTGTCGGTGAGGATAAAACGGCTCCTGTCATAGCGTTTCGCCACGGCTTCGCGTATCGCGGTCTCGCTCGCGCCCCTGTGATAGCCGTGCGCGGTGTCGAAATAGTTGAATCCGGCGTCAAGAAAAGCGTCCGCCATCTTTTTGAATTCTTCGACGTCGACGGTGCGGTCCTTCGTGGGAAGGCGCATACATCCGAATCCGAAATTGCCGTTAATTTCCGGGAAAAATTTATTCTGTTTCATTTTTTACCTCCCGTATAAGTGTTTGACCGCGCCGCCTCGCGCGGTGTGTTTTTTTGAAAATAAGGGGACCGTTATCCGCGATCCCCCTTGAAAAGTCAAGTGTGTAAGGTCTTATCTTTCGATGTACTGCTCGCGCTCCGCGCCGACGGAAATGTATTTGACGGGGCAGCCCATCTGTTTTTCGATGTAGTTGACGTATTCGCGAGCCTTTTCGGGAAGGTCCTCCCATTTGCGGCAGGACGTGATGTCGGTCTTCCAGCCGTCGAAATACTCGTAGATCGGTTTTGCGTTCGTCAGGTCGTCGCCGGACGGGAAGTCGTGTGTGACGATGCCGTTCACGTCGTACGCGACGCATACCGGGATCTTGTCGAGGTAGGAGAGGACGTCCATCTTGGTCAGAGCGAGGCAGGTAGCTGCCTGAGCGCGAACGCCGTACTTCGACGCCACGACGTCAAAGCCGCCGACTCTTCTCGGTCTGCCGGTCGCCGCGCCGTATTCTCCGCCCGCTTCGCGCAGAGCGTGAGCCTCGTCGCCGAACATCTCGCAGGTGAAGGGTCCTTCGCCGACGCAGCTCGAATAAGCCTTGATGATGCCGATCGTTTCGTCGACCTTTTTCGCCGGGATGCCCGCGCCGATTGGAGCGTAAGCCGAAATGTTGGACGAAGACGAGGTGTAGGGATAGATACCGAAGTCGATGTCGCGCAGAGCTCCGAGCTGAGCCTCGAACATCACGCTCTTGCCCTCGTCGATCGAGTCGTAGAGGAACTTCGACGTGTCGCAGACGTAGGGAAGGAACGGATACGCGTATTTCTCGAGCCATTCCATCGTTTCCTCGACGGTGATGGGGGCGTGACCGTAACCCTTTTCAACGGTCAGGTTCTTCCACTCGAGGATATTTTCGACCTTGGAGCGCAGGGTGTCCTTGTTGCGCAGATCGCCCATACGCAGGGTCTTTTTCATATATTTGTCGGCGTAGACCGGCGCGATGCCGCGGCGGGTAGAGCCGAACTTGCGGTCCGCGAGTCTGTCTTCCTCGAGACAGTCGAGGAGCTTGTGATAAGGCATACAGATAGTGGCGCGGTCGCTGATCTTGAGGTTTTCGGGACCGACCTTGATGCCGCCGTCGCGAAGCCTTCCGATCTCGCCCGTGAGGTGTTCGAGGTCGATGACCATTCCGAGTCCCATAACATTGACCGTTCCGTCGCGGAGTATGCCGGACGGGAGCAGATTGAGAATGAATTTGCCGCGTTCGTTGACGACGGTATGTCCCGCGTTGTTGCCGCCCTGATAACGGACGACTATGTCAAATCTTTCCGAGAGAAGGTCGACCATACGGCCCTTGCCTTCGTCTCCCCAGTTGATGCCGACGATTGCTGTTAACATAATATATCCCCTTTACACGTTAGTTACGTCATTACCGACGTACAGTATAACACAAGAAAACGAGATATTCAAGTGTTATCGTTTATTTTATATACGAATAGAGATGCGCGATCGAGCGTTTCATCGTTTCAGGATCGCGGCGCTTGCCCTCGATGCTGACAAACCCGTCGTAGCCGATCTTTTTCAGCTTTCCGAACAACACGGAGTAGTCGTATCCGTCCTCGGGGAGCGGGACGTCCCTGTCTCCGGGGTGCGCGATATGGAAGTGCGCGAGCCTGTCCTTTGCGTATTCAAGATCTTTCCACGGCTCTTTCTCCTCGGTGAAGTGGAAGTAGTCGCACAGCACCGCGCAGTTATCCCTGCCGGACTTGACGGCAACGTCGTACCCCTCGTTCACGCGGTTGATGAAGTTCGTTTCGCTCGAGCGCAGAGGCTCGATGACGACCGTCATACCGTAACGCGCCAAAGTGTCGCACGAGATCGAAAGAAAGTCGTAGAACTGCGAAAGTCCCTTTTCAACGCCGTATTCCGGATCGAGCGACCTCGCCTTTCCCGAGCCGAAAACGACCTTCGGACAGCCGAGAGCCGACAGTCTGTCGCCGACCGTTGTGACGTACTTTTGCAGATAGTCGCGGTCATAGCCGCCCTTGCAGACGTCAAAATCGCCGTAGACGAACTGATACGACGATATGACCTCAAACTCTTTCTGTTCTATCGACTTGAAAAGAGCGGCGAAATCGTCCTTTTCGGACAGCGCGACGTCGACGGCGGCGATCTCGATATAACGAAGGTCGCCCTTTTCAAATTCCGGGACGCGGGACGCTTTCATGCAGACGGAAATTTCCATATCATTCTCCTTTTGAAGCGAGATAGTCGAGTATCTCCTGCGCGTTCGTATCCGGCTTGACCTTTGGCATTATCTTCTCGATAACACCGTCCTCGTCGATGATAAAGGTCGTGCGGACGACTCCGAACGACGTTTTTCCGTAGAGCTTTTTCTCCTGCCAGACTCCGTACGCCTTGGTGACCTTCCTTTCGGGGTCGGAGAGAAGGATAAAGGGCAGGGAGTATTTTTCGGCAAACCCGACGTGGCTTTTTTCCGAGTCGCGGGACACCCCGATGACTTCAACTCCGAGCTTTTTGAAGCGCCCGTAGGACGCTCCGAAAGCGCACGCCTGCTTGGTACAGCCTGATGTGTTGTCTTTCGGGTAAAAATAGAGTACGACCTTCTTTCCCTTGAAGTCCGACAGCGAGACCGCCTTGCCGTCCTTGTCGTTCAGAGTGAATAAGGGCGCTTTGTCTCCGGCTTTCAGCATTAGTCAGTCCTCCGTTTTTCCGGGTTTTGTGAGGCGGGCGAGATCGAGTCCGTTGAACTCGACGCCTTCGTCCGCGCGTATGAGTATGTATTCGACCCCGTCGATGACTTCGGTGCGAATGAGGTCTTCTTTGCCCGGCGTTACCTTGATGACGACGTCGGGAGTGCGAAGCTCGGTCTTTTTTATGTCGATGACGTTCTCGGGGAGAACGTCCGCGTTGCTTCCGAAGCTCTCCGTAAACTTATCACTGAACGTATCGAGCGCATCCGCCTTGACGCCGCTTACCGAAAGTATGTCGCGTACGTCGTGCTTCGTGAGGTAAAGCTCCTCGCGTTCCTTCGATGCCTTATGCTCCTCGACGAGCGCGCCGACCGTGCGGCGGATGTTCTTGACGACTTCATACGAGCAGTTGTCCGAAAGCGTTTCAGAAATGACCTCGTGGAAGACCTTTTTCTGCTCGTTCGCGGGCATCTTCATACCCCCGCCGAAGAGAGAGGAGGTCAACTCCGAGTATGCCTCGTCCGCGCTTTTTGTGTAGAAAAGCGCTGAATAGAGGTTCGTTCTCCTTTCGTCGAACGCGGGGAACGTAAATCCCGCTTCGGGCGGCATTATTACGTTGTCCGTCGGACTTTCGGCGAAGAGCTTTTCTTTCGGGTCGTACGCCAGAGCCGCCTTCGTCAGCTTGACGGGGCAGATCGCGACAGTGAAGAACGAGTAGACCTCGCTCGAGTCGGAGCCTTCTCCGTCTTTCGCTTTTATAATGACGTCGTATTTGCTCCGCGCGAGCAGGATGACGTAGTTTTCTTTTGAATCATACGACGCGATGATCTTCTCATAAAGTCCGTCGAGACCCTCGTCTCCTTTGAGAACGTCGCGGAGCAGCTTGTGTTTCTCGCCCGACGCGACTTCCTCGGTCGTAAACGGAATGTCGATGAGGTTTCGCCCGCATTTGCCCGACAGCGTCTTGCGGAACAGCGCGAGATACTTGTCGCACTCGTCCTCCGACGAGTCGAACAGAGAACGCTCGAACTTTGCAATTATCTCTTTTGTGGAATTGACGTAGGCTCCGTATATTTTGGATACGGTGGAGCGCTCCGTCGCGTAAGTGCGCCGTATTTCGGCGCATTCGGTCCTGTTCATTCGGTCTTTTCCTCCGGGGTGTCTGATTTGAACGCGATAACGTCAAAGAACGAGATCAAGGTGGCGGAGACGAGTATCCCGCCTATGATGTCGGTCAGCCAGTGGACGCCCGACGCGAGGCGGCAGACGACGTTGACAGTCATCAGGACGAAGCAGACGAGCTTTATCGCGTTCGCGTATTTTATATTTTTGACATAAGAGTCGATAACGAGGATGATGCTCCACAGTATTACCGTCGCGAGCATCGTGTGCGACGACGGATAGGAAGGCGCGGGATAGGTCTCCCCTTCGAGCAGGATCGGACGGTAGTTTATGACTATCTTTTCAAACGCGAAGTAGACCGCGCCGAGTACGAGGTAGAGCCCGCCGAGACAGTAGATAAGGCGGTCGACCTTGCGAAGGCTCTTGCGCGTGAACAGCTGATATATTCCCACGACCGCGAAAGCGCCTCCGCCGAGGAGAGAAACGTACCCTATTATTTTGGTCAGAGTGTAGAAAAATGAGTTGAACGGGAAAAGTCCCGAAACGTAGTCGTTCACGGTCGAAAAACCGATCTCGGTCGAATAGGGACCGACCGGCGCCTTGTCAAGCATCATGACGAGAACGGTAAACACGACCGTCACGGCGAGTATGATTAGCGAGTTTACGAGTTTTTTTCTGTTCATTTCAACACTTCCCGAATTGTAATTATCGACTGTATTATTATACAATACATAATAAAAAATGTCAATAAACGGCGAAAGAAAAGGGGAGACCCGCGGGTAAAACAAATTATACAAAAACGTTTGGTGCAAAAAGATCAGAGCCGTTTTTCTCAAACGGTGGAAAAATGAATGATTTTATGGTAAAATCGTTTCGGATTGAGATTTTTTCCTCCGGATCCGTAGTATATGGGTGAGGCGGGAAAGAAGGTGAAGGCTTGGACGACAGTAAGATAATTGAGTTGTTCTATGAGCGCTCGGAGCAGGCGATCATCGAACTGTCTAATAAATACGGACGTATTTGCCGCAGGGCGGCGGATAATATTTTGAACGACCGGCGGGATTCCGAAGAATGTGTAAACGACGCTTTTCTTGCGGTCTGGAACACGGTCCCTCCTCAAAGACCGGATCCTTTGTTAAGCTACGTTTGCCGTATCGTGCGGAATCTCGCGCTCAAAAAATATCACGGGAATACCGCTAAAAAAAGAAACAGTATATACGATGCTGCTCTGGACGAGATCGCGGATTGCATCCCATCGTCTTTCTCCGTCGAGGATGAAGTCACAGCAAAGGAAGTCGCCGGGCTGATCGATGCGTTTCTTGAGACGCTGGACAGTCAGAGCCGGATCCTTTTTGTCCGACGCTACTGGTACGCAGATCCAATCGAAGACCTCGCCGCGCTTGTTCATAAGAGCAGGCACTACGTTTCGGTGCGGCTTTCACGAATACGGAACGCCCTCAAAAAATATTTGGAAAAGGAAGGAGTACTCTGTGAATAAAGAAAAAGTATCTCAAATCATCGGGCAGATCGATGAAAAATATATAAACGAGGCGGCGTTCGCCGCGGTCGGCAGGGAAGGCGCCGTGGCGGAAACCGGATCTCCGAAGAAAACGACGAAACGCCGGACACGCGTCAGATGGGGGATAGCGGCGGCGTGCCTCGTCCTGCTCGTTGCGTTGGGCTCCGCCGCGGCGGCTTTTGCCGTCGAAGCCGGGGAGTACAGGACCGCCGTATCCTTCTTTGAGGAAAACGGACTGTCTACCGAAGGACTGAGCCGATCCGAGATCAAAGAAGTCTACCGCGATATCACCGAAAAGCGTTTTACCTACGGTAAGACAGCCGAAGTGCTGATGCAGGCGGTCCCCGGGTGGGAGATCGAACAGGAAGGACCTACGCCGAAAGAGCTTTCCGCTATATGGGATAAGAACGTCAGGATGAACGCAGTCTCGCAAAACGGGGTCAGCTGCCGCTTGGATACGCGTTATGTCTATGATGAAAAACGCGGCTTTGAAGTCTTTGAAAGGAGCATACTGGAGTATTATCGGGACGGTGAAAAGCTCTGGAGCGCGGAATTCACGGACTTTTACGCCGAAAAATACGTGATCACAAAAGATGGTATCGGGGTCATGGGGTTTGACGACGTATATTCGACTTCCGATACGTCTCACGGATGGGTCGCTCTGGTCGACGTCTCCGGGAGCATAACGTGGCAGAAGCGCCTTGAACACGGTTTCAAGAACGAATACGCGGCTTCGGTCCTGAACAACGGAGACGGCACATGGGCGGTATTCAGCAGAGGAGATCTCAGATATCTCTGTCTTTCCCGCTTTGACGCCGACGGAAACGAACTCGCTTTTCATAAGACCGAAGTCGGCAATCTCGGCATACGAAACGCCGCAAGGCTCGGCGACGGATATATAATCCAGCTTTGGAATCAGACCTCGGGGGATACCGCGCTTCTGTACAAAATGGACGGGGAAGGCGTTTTGACCGATAAATTCACGTACGAAGAGGACGGCTTTGATTACTATATCACGGATATGGCGGAATTCGAAGGGCGTGTCTATCTTTCCGCGTACGCCGTTCCGAAGCAGAAGGATGATGGCGGAAGACACGAAATCGCCGATATTCTCGACCTTCTGTTCTCGGAAACGACGGGCTTACGGGATATATCAAGCGAAGAACTGACGCCCGTATTGCGGGATAATTACACCGCGATCCTGCTTTTGTGCGATCCGGACGGAGGCGAGCCTGCGACCTTCTATTCCGTAAAGGGATCGCTCGGCGGCAAGCTGTCCGTGAACGGCGCGGACCGGTTGGAATGGAAAGTCGAAAGCATAGTTTCTGCTTTCTTCTCTCCCGCGACAAGCTCCTTTACGGTCGGCGGCACCTGCAAAGTGTACGCTTATGACTTTGACTCATCGGGCAGGCTGATAGACAGGACCGATACCGGAGAGACCGTACCTTACCGGAGATGATCGGCGCGCAGAAGTAAAGACGCTGCCGGATGTACGTCATCTTAATATAAAAAGCAGACTGATCGCGATTTCATGAAGTGATAAAATGATGGTAGACACAAAAAAGTGTCTGCCATCATTTTTTGATGTATAATAGAGAAAATAGCAAAGGAGGAAAAGGAATGGGAAGAAAAGCTTGCATTGGTAAAAAGAAATTTGGAAGGAGAAACAACAAAAGCACTTGAACGAGAAACGGGAATATATCATGCACAGATACACGAGTGGACGAAACGATATCTTGAAGGAGGAGAGGAAGCGCTTGAAAACAAGAAGAAGCCGGGGAATCCGTTAGCGAAATACACAAGGAAGAAGGAGCTGACGCAAACGGAGAAACTGGAATACAAGATAGCGCTGCTTGAGCGTGAACTGTTAAAGAAGGACGGAGAGATAGAAAGGTTAAAAAAATCAATAGAACCGGAAAGGGGCGATGCCAAAAGAAAGTGATACAGCAGATATATGCGTGTGTAGAAAGAGATTCAAAGGATCATTCGATAAAAGAGCTTTGTGACGTATACGAAGTATCACGTTCCGGATACTACAAGTGGTTAAAGCGGAAAGGAATGCTTAACAGTTATGAAAAGAAGCAAAAAGAACTTGATTACTATGTTGCAGACGTACATTCACATTATCCGTCTCAAGGCTATCGCGCGATAGCTGATACGCTGCTAAACCAATACGGTTGGGTAGTAACGGATGTTTCTGTGTGGAAATCCATGAAGCGTCTCGGAATCCACGGCTATATCAGACGAACCAAAAAGGACGATGAAGGCAGCGGCGAAGAACACGACAGATATCCTAATGTATTGAATCGCAATTTTCACTCCGACGCGCCAATGAAGAAAGTCGTGACAGACGTAACATACATAGAACACAAAAATAAATGGTATTACCTCGCAGTATATCTGGATCTGTTCAATAACGAGATCCTCGAGTATGAACTCGGTGATACCTTCGATAACTTCCTTGTTATGCGTCCTGCAAAGAGACTTCTTGAAAAAGCAAAGAGTACCGATAGCCCCATCCTTTTGCACAGCGATCAAGGCGTTCAGTACTCATCTGCCGGTTATTGTAACCTACTTAAATCTTACAACACTATTCAGAGTATGTCAAGAGCCGGTACCCCGAGAGATAACGCCGTTATCGAATCTTTCTTCGGCAGATTCAAGGACGTCATGTCATCGCACTTCCAGTACTGGAAGTGCGATGACATCCGCAAAGTCGTTGACGACACCGTTTTCTACTTTAATTTCATAAGACCCGTTCGTAAACTAAACAAAAAGCCGCCAGTTCAATTCAGAATTGATCTGTCAGCTTAATGCTTTTTTGTGTCTACTAA
>CACZZA010000091.1 GCA_902785485.1 uncultured Ruminococcus sp.
CCTCCGTAGGTCAGCATCACTTTATCGCCGTACGCGGAGAGCGCCCCGGCGAGGTACGAGACCGCGCCGTCTCCGAAATAGAGTTTAGTGGGGTTTGAATATTCAAATTTGCCTAACATCGTTCTTTCCTCCTGTTATTTCAGTTTGCCGTAGTCTTCGTCGCTGACCCTTTCGAGCCATTCGTTGCCCGTCTCCTCGCCCTCGACTTCGACAGCAAGGTGAGAAAACCAGCTGTCGGGCGCCGCGCCGTGCCAGTGCTTGACCTCCGGCGGGATGTTGATGACCTTTCCGGGAGTCATTTCGATAGCTTCCTTGCCCCATTCCTGATAATATCCGCGTCCTCCGACGCAGATGAGCATCTGTCCGCCGCCGCTCTTAGCGTGATGGATATGCCAGTTGTTGCGGCAGGAAGGCTCGAACGTGACGTTGAAGACCGGGACCTGCTCGGTCGACACGGGAGCAAGATAACTCTTTCCCACGAAAAACTTCCCGTACGGGTTTTCCTCTCCTATCGGGAAAAAGAGCTCGCGCTGATATTTTTCTTTTTCGGTCAGGGCGGGGGTCGCCTCGTTCCACACCTCTTTCGCAAGTCGGAACACCGCCCAGCCCTTGGGCCAGCCGACGTACATCGTCGCGTGAGTTATTATCTCGGCGATCTCCTCTCTGGTCACTCCGTGCGCCTTCGCGTTCTGCAGGTGATAAGTAAGCGACGAATCGGTGATACCCGACGCCATCAGCGAAACGACGGTGACGATACATCTTGTCTTGACGTCGATCGCCCCTCCGTTCCACACTTCTCCGAACAAAACGTCGTCGTTAAGATGGGCGAAAGTCGGCGCGAACTCACCGAGTTGAGTTCTGCCCGCGGTCTGTACGATCTTTTCTTTCATATTTATTACCTCGCTTTATTGTTTTCTTTTTCAGGCGCCGAGCAGGGCGCAGAGACAGGAGTACGCAAGCTCGTAGACCGAGTGCGTGACAAAATCCACACCGGCGTCTTTCATCGCGGCGCTTTGCTTTTCAGTTACGGAAGAATAGGGATAGAGTCCGAACATGAACGGAAAGAAAACGTAGACGATCTCCGTCCGTTTGTTCTCGTCCGTCTCCGGACAGTACTTTTCGAGTATCGAGCGAAAGACCTCGAGCGACTTTCCGTAGGACGACTTGAACGCAACGAGTAATTCGGGACGGCTGTTCGCCTCCATATCGTAATTGTTCATAGAAAGCAGCTTCAGAAGCTGGATGCGCTTTTCGAGCGACCCTGCGACTTTGTCGGCAACGTCTTTACGGGAAAGCGGCGAGACGGAAGACGCGATCTTTTCGAGATCGGCGATCCAAAGGTCGTATTCGCGCGTATAAAGAGCGAGAAAGATCTCCTCTTTTGTCCGGAAATAATTGTATATCGTCGGGCGCGAGAACGGGACCTCGTTTCCGATCTCTTTGAGCGTGATGTCCTTGAAGCTCATCGTCTTATACAGCTTTTCACAGGCGTTGACGATCTCTTCCCTTCTTCCGCTGATAAGCTCCGGAGTTCCCTTTATCATAATGACTTCCTCCTCGAAACGATAATTGACACCGTGTCAGCATTATCATTATAGCACGTTGTTGACACGATGTCAATAGCGTTGCTGCGCTTTTTGAGAAAAACTTTTTTCTTTTGAGCGGCGGCGCCGTATTGACTTTTTCACGACGGTATTATAAAATGGTAAAAACACACGATAAGGAGTAAAGGCTATGACATACGGCAAAGACGGTCTCGGAAGCGTCCGCATAGACAGAAAACAAACGAAAATGATCGCGCACCGCGGTCTGTCAGGGGTCGAGACCGAAAACACCCTGCCCTCGTTCAGACGCGCGGCAAGGGGAAGTTACTACGGGATAGAGACCGATATTCACGTTACGTCAGACGGAAGGTTCGCCGTGTTCCACGACGACACGACGAAGCGTATGACGGACGGAAAAACTGAATACACGCTCGAAAATACCGACTACGCGACGCTCCGTTCCCTCTCGCTTCCCGACAAATGGGGACACAACGGAGAGGGAGAAACATTCATCCCTCTGCTCGAAGAATACATCGACGCCTGCCGCTCGGGAGACAAATACTGCGTGCTTGAGCTGAAAAACCGCTTTGAAGAAAAAGACCTCATTTCCGCCGTGGAAGTCATCCGCGGTACCGGGTATCTCGACAGACTTATATTCATTTCGTTCTCGGATTTCAACTGTATTACGATGAGAAGGCTCCTTCCCGAGGCGAAAGTGCAGTTTCTGACTACCGAAGAGATCAACGGAGAACTGATCGCATTCCTCAAAAAAGAACGGCTCGACCTTGATATAGAGTACAAGCGCCTGACCAAAGAAAATATCGCGCTCCTCCACTCCGAAAACATCGAGGTCAACTGCTGGACCGTCGACGACAAAAAGGCGGCGGAAGACCTCGCCGAATGGGGCGTCGACTATATTACGTCGAACATTCTGGAATAAAAAAACAGCGGACTTCGTCGAAAAGTCCGCTGTTTTTGGTTGAAACGTGCGCCCGCCGGTTTCAGGGCGGATGGTTTATTATTGTAATTACATTGACTTTCTTTTCGATCTATGATATCATATTTATAGGATCGGGGAGAACGCGGAGTATTTGGCAATGACTTCTTTGAAGTAAATTGCGCCGCGGTAACCCGATACCGGAAGCATTGCTTTCATAATTGCCGGATAAGGATTCCGTCGATTCACCGACTGCATTGCTTCTTTTTTTACTCAAAATCTCATATAGTAAGCCGTCCTGTTGTTTTTGTTCCTATTTGTATTTCTGTTTTTCCTTCCTCCCGCGCTCTCGTTTTTGCCCCGTTTTCGCGGTAGTTCCGCTCCGCTTCTGCAAAGGCGTCGGTGTAAAGCTCGACGAGCTTGTCGTACACCTCCTGCGGGAAGTTTGCGACGGCGCGGCCCGCGGCGGACTCGATACCGTCGTCGGAGTATGACGACAAAAACCTCTTCAGCTTGCTTATGAGGTCGCAAAATATACATTTTTTGTAAATAAAAAAAGGCTGCCGAAACAGCCTTTTTTTATTTGCTTTTTTATTTTGTGAAAGCCACTCTGTCAAGCTCGAAGATGCCGCGTCCGATCTCTACGTCGAGGACGTATGTGTAGGAGCCGGAAGCAAGTTCGCCTACGGCGAGCTTGGTATAAAGACCCGAAAGGTCGTACTTGCGGTAGGAAACAAAGTTCTTTGCAGTGTTGATCTCGTGCTGTCTGAACTCGGAGGTCTTGACGAGATCTCCCGCGGAATTGAATATTTTCATTCTGACCATAAGCAGCGGGAAGTTGCTCTCTACGCTGCCGTAAACTCCCGAAAGAAGCGACTCGGCGTCAGCCTTGCGGGTAATGCCGATATACGGGTTCTCGCTCTCGCCCGTGACGTAATCGGCAAAGGTGAGTATCATACAGTTGGAGGAGTACATCGTATTGAAGCTGTAATGATGATCTATCCACCAGGTCGTGTCGTAGCCGTTTTGCGAGATGAACGACGAATTTTTCTGCGATTCGAGAGTGTCGGTCTGCTCTATGCAACTGACATAACTGCTGCTCGGGTTTATAGTACCGTTCGCGTTGTATTCGACGTGCGCGTCCTCGTAAACAAGTCTCGTATGTCCGCCGCCGGGGCTGTTTCTGTAAAGCAGGTCGCCCTTGCGCGCAAGCGCGTACATCTCGCAAAGAGCGT
The DNA here is from genome assembly GCA_902785485.1 of uncultured Ruminococcus sp. Taxonomy (GTDB): domain Bacteria; phylum Bacillota; class Clostridia; order Oscillospirales; family CAG-272; genus RUG13077. The sequence goes on from CACZZA010000091.1 coordinate 3,717, forward strand.
TGAGGCCGTATGTCTTCATATAAGATTCACAGTAGGAAAATCCGCTGTCCCACGGGAGCTTGAGGCAGAGCTGAGCAGGGTTGTTGCGGAAGCCGGTGGACGCCATCCTTATCGTCTGCTGGAGCGCGTTCGCGTCCGCCGCGGAGCAGTGGTTGCCCATTACTCTGTTCCAGTCGAGTACGTAATACTGATTCGATCCGCTTCCGACGAGGAGCGTGTTGAACAGTCCGTCGGGATCCTTGCCGGTATACTCCTTCTTCTGCGTGGTCGTCAGCGAAGGCAGAGTCACGAGATTCGACAGGTCGACATACTGCAAAGGATCGAACGACTTGACGCCGCTTCCCGTCCCGAGTACCTCGTCGAACTCCGCCGACGTGTTGCGGGTGTTGGTGTACGCAACGCCCTTGTAAAGCTGACCGGCTTTGTAATAGGCGTTAGGCTGCCAGGTCGAGGAATCCGGGTCCGCGCTCGTTCCGTAGAGCTGGAACGATACGGTGGGAGTCCATTCGTAAGCCGCCTGTTCAAGCATATTGGCGATGGTCTCTTCGCGCTGATCTACGCCCTGGATGTCTACGGTGATATAGTTCGCGTAGCGTCCGAGTTCGATCTTCGGTTTGGTATATTCGTATTCGACGAGTACCTTTTCGCCCTCTCCGGCGACGTTGGAGGTGACTTTGAGGACGTAGGTCTTCTCTTCAACGAAGTTAGATACGGGAGCCGAGATATTGAAATCCTTGAGATCGACGTAGTTGACGTTAAGATCGGACGCCGAGTTATAGAAGAACTCTCTCGTATAGATCGAGTTGCCCTCGCGTTCGACGTCGACCTTGACGGAGATGATCGAACGGTTGGATCTTACGTTGCCTACTACGTGTCCGGTGCGGATCGATTCCGCTCCGTCGAAATCCTGGAGGGTCGTCACGGTGTCGGTGCAAAGTCCCGAAGCAAGCTCGGGGATCGTGATCGGGATACGTTTTTGATTATATGTTTCCGTAAACGTCCGATCGACGTTGACTCTGTACTGAGAACCGGACGACATCGTTCCCGCGATATAGGTTATCTTCATTTTACTGCTGTCGGGGTTTACCGACCCGTCGGTATTGCGTACTACCGTAACGTCGCCTGTGACCATCCATAAGCTGCGGCTGGTCGGAGTGTACGCAAGCAGGATGTCGCCTTTTTTGCACTGAGCGTAAGCATCATACATAGTCTGCGCGGAGTTGTTGCCGATGATGGTCTCGGTATTCGTCCCGGCGTAGGCGTAATCTCCGACTGCGACGGCTCCTCTGCTTCCGGAGCCTGCTCCGGGAAGCATCGAATAAAGCGTGGTGAACCAGACGGAGTTAGTGCCGACCTTGTTCCACGCGTGGATGAACGCGCCGTAGTCGGTCCCCGCAAAGAAGTTGACAAGCTGTCTGTCATCGTCGTCAAGCACGGTCTTAGGCGAGTCGTAGCGAACGTATTTCTCATCGTCAAGATCCGCTATCGGACCGATATATACGTGTCTCGTCGCTCCCGCCGTCGTCGTGACGTCGGTAACGGAGTGCTTGAACTCCTCAAGCGTCGCTTTTCTGACGGCGTTCGCGATGTAAGGAACTCCCTTGTAGGTCGTTCCGGCGGTGAAGGTCTGTCCGCCGACCGAGAACGTCGTTCCGGGAGACCACTCGTAAGTAACAAGCTCGAGCGCGTAATCCACGACCTTTTGTCTGAGCTCGTTCGATACGGTTTCGTTATAGAGGGCGTTTTTATTTGCGGTATATGCCGCATACGCGTCGATCACGTTGGTCTTGATCCACGTTTTGGCGTCCTCTCTTTCGTCGGGCGAGGCATAAGCGGCGTTTGCGACGCCGAGTACGCTTCTGGTCTCTTTTTCGGAGTAAACGATGTATTCGTCTCCCGCGTGGGTGAATTTGACGTAAGCGACGGCGGAAACGTCTTTACCGAAGTCTCCGAGGTCAAGATCGGGATAGACGCCGGAATACGCGAAATACGTATCTCCGTTGTAGATCACACCGAGTTCGGGACGGAAGGTCGTTCCGAACGACGTGATCTCGTTCGCGCCGTAAACGGTGTCGAACGCGAGAACAGGTGCGTAGAGAGACTTTGCCGGGAGCGCGATGAAGCCGTAGTCGGTAACGTTTATCTGCTCGCCGTACTGCTTATCTACGTGCGCGACGAAGCGGAGCGACTGCGCCGCCGTGCCGTCGGTCCTTATCTGAGCGCCTATGATACTTACGGACGGTATGTCGAGTACGCTCACAGTGCCGTTATGGAAAGATACATCTCCGTATTTATAAGTGATGGGATTGTTTCCCGCCGTCATATTGTCGAAAACGAACGTAAACGCGGGGTCGTCCATACTGAAATCGACTTCGGAATTATAGGTCTTCCCTCCGATCGAGAAGGTCGCGCCTATCTTCATCCCCTCGGCGTTGAAGCGTCCGCCGACGAAAGCGTAGTCGTTGTTGGGTTGATCTATTATGGAAGCAGAGGTGCAGTATTTGACAGGATAAATGATGGATTGCGCGAGGAGGTTTTTCGTCAGAGCATTGACTACCTCCGGAGTAAGGTCGGCGCTCGACATATCGAGTCTGACCTGAGGCGCGAAATCGAGCGGGATCGTTGAATTTTTGTAATAAGCATATACCGAGGAAGCAGATTCGAACGTTCCGCCGAGGACCTTTACGTTGGCGACGTTGTCGGGATACATACACCCCTTGTTTCCTGAAACATAAATGCTCTTTTTGAAAGTGCCGCCGGTGATCGTGAGATCGACGTTGCCTACCACGGAATACGTGGAGTTACGTCCGCCCGCGCAGATATAGTCGAGGAACGTTCCGCCGTTGATCGTCAGCTTGATGTTTCCGGAAGCCGCGTAACTGGGATTGGCAGCGATACCGCGCGTGAGACCGTAAACGTTATACCACGTACCGGAATTTATGGTGACGTCGACGTCGTAATCAGTGCTTTCAAATCTCGACGCGCCCGACACGCTGGGATAATACGAGACGGAAGTCGAGCCGTCGAAGTTTGACGTATCGACGTTCTCGCCTATCACGAGTTTATGTCCGCGCGCGCATAAGTTGCGGTTCTGAGCGCCGTTAGTACTTAAATTTGCGGAAGCGCAGCCCTGAGAGCCGAGAGGCGTGAGCATGGAGCCTATATGTAAATTTTCAAACAGCGTATCTCCGCCGAGCTGGACGTGAGCGCCTTCGCAGATAATGAATCTTGAAGAAGAGTCGTAGCCCGAAACGGTGATCTGCTTGGAGTAGGAGGGCATATAAAAATCGCGGTCGTAGTGAGACGCCGAGCTGAGAGACTGAGCGTAACCTATCTTGACGTCGCCTACTATAACTATCCTTCCTCCGGTGTCTGCGAGCTTTTCAGCCGCCTGATAAAGGACGGAGTTCTTATAATAAGCGTCCGCGACCGACTTACAGAACCAATACATATTCGCCTCAGCCGCCGTATTCTGGTGGTTGTTAGACTTGGGAATGTTATCCCCTTCATGCCACTCGTTGAGCGGGACTACCGTTGTCGGTCCGAGCGCCTTTTCGGGAGTCGAACCGTCTCCGGTACCCGTGTCGGAAATATAGATCACGCGTTCGGTCACCGCGGACGTCCCCGTCGCAAGGAACGGGAATGTCAGCGCGACGAGCAAGACCGCGAGCGCGATCATCCTGTAAAACTGCTTCATACTTTTTCCTCCGTAAAAAAATGCGATGAACGTATCATTTTATTGCAAAATAATACGAGTATATTATAATATATACAATTCTCCTTGTCAAGACAAAAATACTTTGTTGATTTTGACATCGGAAATACCGTCTGCGCGTTTATTTCCCGATTTGAGAAAAACCGCTTGAAAAGAGAAAAGATATGTGCTAAAATATGTAAAATCAAACGCAACGGAGGAAAAATCAATGAAAAAGATCGCAAAGCTGTTTATTATTTCGGCTCTGCTTCTCTATGCTGTCGCGCTGTTTTCGTCCTGCGGCAATACCTATGTCGTCAAGATCGACGTTAAGGACTACGGGGTCATCACGCTCGAGCTTGACGCGGATAACGCCCCTGAGACCGTTGAAAACTTCGTCACCCTCGCGAAAGAAGGCTTCTACGACGGGCTCACGTTCCACCGCATCATGTCCGGATTTATGATCCAGGGCGGAGATCCCAAAGGAAACGGCACCGGCGGGAGCGGAAAGTATATAAAGGGCGAATTTTCCAAAAACGGCGTGGACAACAAGATCTC
>CACZZA010000092.1 GCA_902785485.1 uncultured Ruminococcus sp.
GCCCGTCGAGCAGGGAAGCGATCTCCGAATAGGTCTTGCCGTCTTCGTCGGGCGTGAAGTTGATCTGAAGATCGTACCTTGTTATTTCTTCAAACTGGCGGTCGAGCGCCTTCATAACGCTCGAACGCATCGTAAATCCCGCGGTGAGCAGGGCGCAGCAGCCGGCTATGCTGACGACCGTGACGACGAGCCTCGTTTTGTCGGAGAGCATATTGCGGACGATGAGCCTGCTGTAAAGCGACTTGCCCGAGGAGTCCGCGCCCGCCTTTTTGCGCTTGACGGGAGGAGTCTTGTCCTGCATCAGGCTCGTCGCCGTCGAACGCAGGAGCTTCGCGCAGGCGATCCACACGGCGAACGTCGAGAGCAGGATCCCCGCGAAGAAGACGGCAAGCGTCATTCCAATCTCGAACGCGCTTTTGCCCGGTCCGAAGACGTAATAGCGCCCGTAGATAAAGAGCAGTATGCGCTGGAGTCCGAAGTAGCCGAGTACCGTTCCGAGCAGAAGTCCCGCCGCCGTGGCGGTCACGCCGAATATCGCGTATTTGCCGAATATCTCGCGGGTGAACAGTCCGAGCGCCTTCGTCGCGCCGACGAGCCGCCGCTGTTCCTCGACGATGCGTCCCGAGGTCGCGTAGATCATGATGGCTCCGACGAGCACGAATACCAGAGCGAACGTGACGCCCATATCCGCGACGTTGCCGATGGAGTTCAACATCGAGATAAATCCCGCGTTGCCGCGGGTCCCCAGCACTACCCAGTGGCAGTCCCCGACGTCTTCAAGCTCCTTTTTCGCCTCGTTCGCGCGCTCCTCGCCCTCGTTGTATTCTTTGAGCCCGTTTTCGTATTCCTTTTCGCCTTGTTCGAGCTTCGCTTCCGCGTCTTCAAGCTCCTTTGCGCCCGCCTCGTATTCGGCTTTGCCGCTTTCGTATTCGGCTTTGCCGTTTTCGTAGTCGGAAACGCCCTTCGCGTATTCCCGCGTCCCCTCGGTCAGCTTTTGTACTCCCGCGTCGAACTCGGCTTTCTTTTCGTTGTATTCCTTCCACGCGCGATCGAGCGTCGCGCGCGCCTCGGAATATTCCTTCTGTCCCGCCTCGTATTCCGCGAGTCCGGCGTTGTATTTTTCGCCCCCCGCCTCGTAGTCCTTGACTCCCTCGTTGTATTCTTCAAGTCCCGCGAGATACTCCGCGTGTCCCGCGTCCCATTTCTTCGCGCCGGAGGCGACCGACTCGTACATAAAGTCGGTGATCATATAATATAACTTGACGGTGTTTGTGAATTCTCTTATGACTTCGACCCTGTCTGCGAGCGCGGATACGGTTCCTCCGAGCCTTTCGATCGCGGTCCGAAGCACGTCGTCCGGGACTCCGAGGGAGGTTATCGCGTCGAAGATATTCTGATCGAGCGACTTGTTGAGGTCGATGACGACGTTGTCTCCGATCTTGGCGACGGTCAGCGTCGCGTCCGGGTCGTCGGGGTCGACTTCGGAGTCGAGGAGCTTGAAGTCAAGCTCCTTTGCGTATTCGCCGAGCTGTTCGGACAGCATCGTCAATACGCTCCGGAACGTCGAATTCACGCTCTCGCAGAACTCGGAATAGCCGTCTTTAAGCGCCTGCTTTCCGCTTTCGAGCTTCTTTTGCGCTTCCTCGAGCTTGGCTTTTCCCGCATCAAGCTCCGCTTTGCCGCTTTCAAGCTCTTTTTCCGCTTCTTTCAGTTTTTTGCCGGACGCCTCGTATTCGCTCTCTCCCGCTTTCAGCTTTTCAAGTCCCTCGGCGAGCTGTTTTTCGTAGGAGTCGAGCAGAGCTTTGTTCGCGTCGAGCTCTTTTTTGGCGTCGGCGAGCCGCTTTTCCGCCTCTGCAAGCGCTTTCGCTCCGTCTTCAAGCTCCTTGCCAGAGCTTTCGTATTTTTCTTTTCCGTCGGCAAGCTCTTTTGCGCCGCGATCAAGCTCCGCGCGCGCCGCGTCGAGCTTTTCTCTGCCTTTGGCAAGCTCTTTTTCCGCCTCGTCGATCGCAAAGACGTAGCGTTCTTTTATCCCGTCGCTCCGCATCCCTTCGCGGACGGACGCGAGTTCTTCTATCTCTTTGAGTACGGACGAGGAGATTTTTTCGTATTCGTCCGAAAAACGGTCGAGTCCCTCGGTCCCTTTGAAGAGGGCGACCGCTTTCATAAAGCAGCCGTCGACGGAGGAAACGTCGAACGCCTCCGGAAGGAGGACGACGTCGCGGTTGCCCGGGACGCTCGCCGGAACGGACGCGTGGTCGGGGTGATATACGATCCCCGTGACCTTGAAGTTCCTTCCCTTGATAAATTCCGCCTGTCCGCCTTTTTCCCCGGTCAGGGCGATCTCGTCCCCTAAGGCGATCCCGAGGTCGTCGGCGACCGTCCGTTCGACCGCGCATTCGTCGGCGGAGGAGGGAAGACGCCCTTCGAGGAGCAGGGGAACGTTGATCCTACGGGTCAGCGAAACGAAGTCGGCTCCGGTCTCGGTCTTGCCGGAAACGGCTCTGCCCGACGTGTAATAGCCCCCCTCGGCGTCTTCGACTCCGTCGAGAGCCTTTATCGCGTCGACGTCTTCGGGAGTGAGGAGCAGGGTCGATATGACCTCCGCGTCGCGGAAGGACGTCGCGTCGTAGAACTCGTTGCCGTTGTTCGCGATCCCCCGCGACGCGAAATTTATCCCGAGGTACGCGAGAGAGGAGAGCATCGCGATAACGACGACGGCGAACCACGAGACCTTTTGTTTTTTTACGTTGCGTAACGCGTCTGTAAGCTGTGTTTTTTTCATAAAGTATTCCCCGTTGAGCCGTTACCAGACAAGCTCCGTCGCGCGGAGCGGATGCATGTTTTTCTTTATACTCGCGATCTTTCCGCCGCGCACCTTGACGACGCGGTCCGCCATCTTGGCGATCTCGGGGTTGTGGGTGACCATCATGACGGTCGTGCCCTGATTGTGTACAATGTCCTCGATGACTCCGAGGACTTCTATGCTCGTCGTGTAGTCGAGAGCGGCGGTCGGCTCGTCCGCGAGGATAAGACGCGGTTTTTTGACTATCGCGCGCGCTATCGAGACGCGCTGCTGCTGACCTCCCGAGAGCTGACCGGGATAGTTGCCCGCGCGGGAGGCGAGTCCGACCTTGGCGAGCGCCTCCTCCGGCGGCATCGGGTCGTCGACCAGCTCCGCTATGAAACGGACGTTTTCAAGCGCCGTCAGGTTGGGCATAAGGTTGTACGCCTGGAAGATGAACCCGACGTATTCGCGGCGGAAGCGGGTAAGCTCCGCGTCCGTCGGATGCGAGAAGTCGCGCCCCTCGATGAGGAGCTGACCCTCGGTCAGAAAGTCCATACCGCCTATTATGTTCATCATCGTCGACTTGCCGCAGCCGGATTCTCCGAGGACGACGACGAACTCGTTCTTGAACAGTTCGAGGTTGATGCCCTTCAGCACGCGGCTCACTCCGTCGCCGGAGGGGAATTCCTTTATAACGTCCTTCAACACCGCGAGGACTTCTTTCTTCTCCGAAAGGTCGACGATGAGGCCTTTTTCGCTGATCGTGATGGCGGCGAGCGACGCCATGTGCTCGCACAGACGAAGCTCCTCCTTGTCGTACAGTCCGCCGTCCTTTTTGTTGACGATCTGCACGCACCCGATGACGTTGTTGAGGTCGTTGAGCGGAACGCAGATCATCGTTTTTGTGACGAAGCCGTTCTCGTCGAACACCGTCCCGTCAAAGCGGGGATCGTTCGCCGCGTCCTCGACTATGACCGACTTTCCCGTCTTCGTCACGATGCCCTCGATGCCGAGTCCGTTCTCGACGCTGACGTTCGTAAGGTCGGTCGGTCCGACGTGGAAGACGGGACTCAGCCTGTCGGTCTTCGGATCGAGCAGCCAGATGGCTCCCGCCTCGCTGTTCAGCGTTTTGAGTATTATGTCAAGGCTCCCCGCGAGCGCGTCCTCGAGTGAATCCACCTCGAGGAGCTGTTCCATTATCTGCCAGGTCGCTTTTGTGTAGCGTGTTTCTTCAGCCATTTTCCTCTCCTTCTGCGTTTGTCGTTTGTTTGTCGTTCTCTCTGCTCGCCGGCGCCTCGAATATGACCGACTCGTAGGGGCGAAGCTCTATCGTTATGCGGTGAGGTCTGCCGTCGCACTCGTCGGGGTAAGACTTCACTTTATATTCCCGTCCGTCGGGGTAGGTGCAGAATATCCGTCTGTATATCCCGTCCTCCGGGACTCCGAGGTCGTAATACCGGTAGCCCTGCGGCGTGAAATTGCATACGAATATAAGCGCGTTGTTGTAGTTCCACGGATTGCGGCGTATGAAGCTGAATGTGCTTCGCGTAGCGTCCGAGCCGTTTATCCACTCGAACGTCCGTCTGTCTCCGTCGCTGTATAATACGGGATGCGAGCGGTAGATGCGGTTCAGCTCCCGCACGCAGTCCATCACCTCGCGGTGTCCGGGGTCGTCGCAGAGGTGCCAGTCGAGGCTCGAACGGTAGTCCCACTCCCGCTCCTGCGCGAAGTCCTGACCCATAAAGAGCAGTTTCTTGCCCGGATGCCCCGCCATCATCGTATAGAACGTTTTGAGGCTCCCGAAGCGGTCGGGAAGACTCCCGGGGAACTTGTTCAGCATAGAGCCCTTGCCGTAGACGACTTCGTCGTGCGACAGTACGAGGATGAACCTCTCGTCGAAGACGTAGTCGAGCGTGTGGGTCATGAGGGAATGGTGATATTTGCGGTAGATCGGGTCTTTTTCGGCGTAGCGCAGGGTGTCGTTCATCCACCCCATGTTCCACTTGAAGCCGAAGCCGAAGCCGCCCTCCGACGTCGGAGTAGTGATCCCGGGGAGCGCGGACGAGTCCTCCGCGATGAGATACGCGTCGGTGCGCTCTTTGAGGATGCTGTTGAGGTGGCGGAAGAACTCGAACGACTCGAGGTTCGTGTTGCCGCCGTACATATTCGGTCTCCACTCGTCGCGGGAGAAGCTGTTGTACATCATCGCGGCGACGGCGTCGACACGCAGAGCGTCGACGTGATATTTGTTTATCCAGAACAGCGCCGAGCCGATGAGGAAGTTCGAGACCTCTTTTTTGCCGAGGTCGAACGCCTTGGTCCCCCATTCGGGGTATTCGGCGCGCAGAGGGTCGGAATACTCGTAGAGCGGAGTCCCGTCGAAGTCCGAAAGTCCGTTTTCGTCCTTCGGGAAGTGCGCGGGGACCCAGTCGAGTATGACCCCGATGCCGTGCCCGTGCATCGTGTCGATAAAATACATCAGGTCGTCGGGAGTCCCGTAGCGCGAGGTCGGCGAGTAGTAACCAGTCACCTGATAGCCCCACGACGGGTCGAACGGATATTCGCATATCCCCATCAGTTCGACGTGCGTGTATCCCATATAGCAGACGTATTCGGCAAGCTCTCCGGCAAGCCGGCGGTAGTTCAGAAAACGGTCTTCGTCGTGTTTGTCCGAGTCCTTTTTCCACGAGCCGAGATGGACCTCGTAGACCGACATCGGCTCGGAGAGCGGATCTCTGCCTTTTCTGTTTTCAAGCCATTCCGCGTCGTTCCATTCGTAGCGCGAAAGGTCGCGGACGACCGACGCGTTCGCCGGGCGAAGCTCGGTGTAAAAGCCGTAGGGGTCGGTCTTCATCACTTCCGAGCCGTCTGCCCTGACCAAAAGGTATTTGTACCGTACGCCCTCGGTCATCCCGGGAACGAAAAGCTCCCAGACCGAGTCGTCGGTCTTGCGCATCACGTCCGCCCACTTCGTCCAGCCGTTGCCGTCGTGTACGACGCAAACCGCCCGCGCGGACGGCGCCCAGAGCGCGAAACGTACCCCCCGTACTCCGTCGACGGAGTCGGGGTGCGCGCCCATTTTCTCAAATATTTCGTAATGCGTTCCGCGGTGGAAAAGATAGCTGTCCATCTCTCCGAAAAAACGGTCTTGCATCGTCTGAACTCCTTTCGCGGCGGTCAGCCGTTATTTTTTCAGATATTCCGACGAGACGGGGAACTCGAAATACACGTCGGGATAAGGCTCGTCCGCGAGGACGAAATGCCACCATTCGCAATCAAGCGGCAGAAAGCCGTTTCTGACCATCGCTTTTTGCAGGAACATGCGGTTTTCGTACTGCTCGTCGCTGACTTCCTTCGAGTCGGGGTGAGATTTTTCCGAAAACAGGTCGAACGGACTGCCCATATCGACCTCCTTGCCCGTCTTCATATCGAGCAGGGTGAGGTCAACGGCGCTGCCGCGGCTGTGCGACGACTGCTTCGCGATATACCCCCGATTGAAAAGCTCCTGCTTTTCGAGGTCGGGATAGAAATACGGCTTCATCCGCAGATCGAGATCCTCTATCCCCCAGAGGACGAAGTGCCGCACCGCGCACGCGGGACGGTAGGCGTCGAACACCTTGAGACGGAAGCCCTGCGAGTTCACCTCGTTCGCCACCGCTTTCAGCGCCCGCGCCGCCTCTTTGGTCAAAAGGGCGACAGGCTCCTCGTAGCCGTCGATACGGTCTCCTATGAAGTTGTAGGTCGAAAAATATCTTATCTCCTGCACGATCCCCGGAACGTAGTCCGAAAGGAGGACGAATCCCGACGGATCGCGGGTCACCGAACGTTTGAAGTCCATAGCAGAGTCCTTTCTCCGACCGTCACTCAAAAACGTTGAGCTTCAGAAGGTGACTGATATGCGTCAGCGCCGCGATGCCGCCCGCGCTGTTGCCTTTTTTGTTGAGAGACGGTCCGTAGGTGCCGATGCCGTACCGCCCCGGGACCGCGCCGACGATGCCTCCGCCGACTCCGCTCTTTGACGGGATGCCGACCGTCACGCCGTATTCTCCCGACTCGTCGTACATACCGCAGGTGAACATCAGGCTCTTTATCGTGCGGACGTACCCCGGATGGAGGAGGTGTTTTCCCGTTTTGACGTTCTGCCCGTTGTTCGCGATCATAAGTCCCATGTTCGACAGGGTGCGCGCGTTGACGTTCAGCGAACACATCCTGAAATACAGGTCGAGCGTTTTGTCGGGGTCGCCCTGAAGCACGCCCTTGCTTTTGAGCAGGTACACGATGGCGCGGTTGCGGTCGCCTGTCTCCGATTCCGACGCGTAGACCTTTTCGTTGAGGACGATATCCCCGTCCATACAGAATTCGCGCGCAAACCCGAGCAGCTCGTCAAAGTCCATTATGTTCGACAGCATAGACGCTACCTGTATCGCGCCCGCGTTTATCATCGGGTTGAACGGCAGGTCGCTCACCGTGTCGAGTTTTAATATGGAGTTGAACGCGTCTCCCGTCGGCTCCGTCCCGACGTGGCTGAACGTCTCGCGGAAGCCGAGGAATTTCAGACACGCGGCGAGGTTTATCACCTTGCTTATGCTCTGTATCGAAAAACGCTTTTCGACGTCCCCGAATTCGATGCGTTCACCGTTCATATCGGCGAAACAGATGCCGAATTCGCCCTCGTCCGCCTTTGCAAGCTCGGGGATGTAGTCGGCGCACCTGCCGCCCTTCGCGGCTTCGAGCGCGTTTGCGTACGCTTCGCCGACGACGCGCCGTATTTCCAAAGGATCGTTTCTGTCAAATTCGGGCCGCTCGTAAGTAAAATACAAATCCTTGTCCTTCTTTCGGGATAGTTAAATTCGGGAAAATTAAAGTAATATATATTATTATACAACCTATTTGCCGAAAATGCAATAAGGAAAAAATATAAACAAGAATTTAACGAACGGTTTGCACAGATTACACCTACGACAATATCGCGTTACCCCCGCCGCCGGTAGGGGAGGGGCTTGTGTTTGGTGTAGTAACATAGTTTACAGATTGTGAAGTAACATGGTTTACAAAAATTTGATATAATTAAGGCAAAAAATGTTTTGGAGGAAAACAAAAAG
>CACZZA010000093.1 GCA_902785485.1 uncultured Ruminococcus sp.
CTTTCTTTGCGCACTTTCTTTCGGCAACCGAAAGAAAGTGCGAGAACAAACGTTCTCCGCAAATCAAACCTTCCCGTTCCACTACGTCATAGAATAACGTATCCAAGCCGTTTTTCTATGTCTCTCCGCTAAATTCTTGTTTATCTTCTTTCCCTCTGTAAGGTTTCGAGAGGGGTGCGGGGAGGACCTTTCCTTAAAAGGGCCTCCCCGCGCTTTCTTCGCTAAATTCTCGTTTATCGTCCTGACGTCTCCCTTGCGACTTCCGTTTTTCCGCGCGAGAAACGCTTTTTCTATTGAAGATTTTATTTTATTGGTGTATAATAGTTTGAAAATTCAAAAACGGAGATAACTTTTATGGCAGACTTAAAAAGCGTCGTCAAAGACGTCGACGAAAAAATAAACATCGTTCTTATCGAGCCGGAGATCCCGCAGAATACGGGGAACATCGCCCGGACGTGCGCGGCGACGGGGGCGGCGCTCCACCTTGTCGAGCCTATGGGATTTACCATCACGGACTCGAAGCTCAAACGCGCCGGACTCGACTACTGGGACAAGCTGACCGTGCGTTTTTACAAGAACACGGACGAGTTTTTCGAGCGGAACAAGGGCGAAACGATGTTCTTTTTCTCAAAGAAAGCGCCGCGCAGTTACTGTGACGTCGCCTACCCCGAGCGGGTGTTCCTCGTCTTCGGCAAGGAGACGAAGGGGATAGACGAGGCGATCCTGCGCGCGCATATAGATTCGACCGTCCGTATCCCGATGCGCGAGTCGTTACGCAGCCTCAACCTCTCGAACGCCGTCGCCGTCGCGGTCTACGAGACCCTGCGCCAGCGCTCGTTCGCGGGACTCGCGGAAAAAAGCGCCATCCTCGGAAACGGCTGACAAGCTCCGAAAAATACCCGAAAATTATTATTTATTATTGTTTACAAATCAAAAAGAGTGTGTTATACTTTAACTTGAACTTTTTTACAAGGTGTACGCTATGAAAATGCTCGCTATGGAGGTCGGACCGCTTTCGACCGTATGCTATATCCTGTCCGAGGGCGGGTCGGCGTGCGTCGTCGATCCCGGCGGAGAAGGGGAGCGCATCATAAAAGAGCTTGAAAGGCTCGGCGCCGCGCCCGAAGTCATCCTGCTGACCCACGGGCATTTCGACCACGTCACGGCGGTCGGAGACCTCAAAGAAAAATATCCGGACGCCCGGGTGTATATCCACCGCGACGACGCCGTCCTGATGAAAAGTCCCGACACGAGTTACGCCGAGGCGTACGGGGTGACCGTCCACCCGAAGACGAAGGCTGACGTCCTTCTGTCCGACGGAGACGCGGTCGTATGGCGGGACAAGACCTTCACCGTCCTGCATACTCCGGGACACACGCCGGGATCGGTATGCTACATTTCCGGCGACGTGATGTTCTCGGGCGACACGCTGTTTTTCGAGTCGGTCGGTACGACGTCGCTGTACGGCGGCGACTCCCGCGCGCTCAAAAACTCGCTCGAAAGGCTGAAAGCGCTTCCCGGAGAATATCAGGTCTTTCCGGGACACGGCGGACAGACGACGCTCGGACACGAGAGACAGGCAAACTTTTTTATGAATCACGATTTTCTGTAATACGAGGTGCGATATGGACAATGAAAGACTCGCGGAACTGCTGTTTCCGCACATAAAAGAACTGCCGGAGGACGTCGAGGCGCGTTTTCCGCAGAGGACGCTCCCCGAGGGAGCCAAGGTGACGCGCATAGCGCCGTCCCCGACCGGATTTATGCATTTCGGCACGCTTTTCCCGGCGCGTATCTGCGAGAGGCTCGCGCATCAGTCGGGCGGCGTGTTCTATCTGCGTATCGAAGACACCGACGCCAAGAGGGAAGTCGCGGGCGCGGAAAAGGACCTCATCGAAACGCTGGCGTACTACCGCATCGAATTCGACGAGGGCGTGACCGTGGACGGAGAAAAAGGGGACTACGGCCCCTACCGTCAGCGTCAGAGAGCGCGGATATACCAGACCTACGCAAAACAGCTCGTCCGCGAGGGCAAGGCGTACCCCGTTTTCTCGACCGAGGAGGAGCTTGAATCGCTCGCCGCGTCGGACAAAAAGACAGAGATCAAGGAGCGCGACTGGCACACCGATCTTGCAGAGGACGAGAAGCAGAAGATAAAGGAAAAACGCAATTTCACGCTCGAAGACGTCGAAAAGAATCTCAAAGAGGGCAATAAGTTCGTCCTGCGTATCCTGTCTGACGGCGACCCGGAGAAGAAGACCTTCTTCACCGACCTCATCAAGGGCAAGCTCGAGGTGCCGGAGAACGACGAGGACTTCGTTCTGCTGAAAAGCGACGGCATCCCGACCTACCACTTCGCCCACGCGATAGACGACCACCTGATGGGGACGACCCACGTCGTGCGCGGCGAGGAATGGCTGTCAAGCCTGCCCAAGCATATAATGCTGTTCCGCTATCTCGGCTTTAAGATGCCCAAATATATGCACATCGCCCAGCTGATGAAGCTCGAGGGCAACTCGAAAAAGAAGCTCAGCAAGCGCGACAAGGGCGCGGCTGTCTCGGATTACAGACGCGCGGGTTATCCGCCCGTGTCGGTCAACGAGTACGTGATGACCCTGCTCAACTCCAACTTCGAGGAGTGGAGAAGTCAGAACCCCGACAAGGACTACACCGAATTCCCCTTCTCGATAAAGAAGATGAGTACCTCCGGCGCGCTGTTCGACTTCGACAAGCTGAACGACGTCAGCAAGAACGCGATCTCGCGTATGACGTCCGACGAAGTCTACGACGGAGTCACCGACTGGGCAAAGGAGAACGATCCCGAGCTTGCCGCCCTTCTGACCCGCGACCCCGGCTACGCGAAAAAGATCTTCGCCATCGGGCGCGGCGGCAAGAAGCCGAGAAAGGACTTCGCCGTCTGGGCGGACGTACGCCCCTACGTTTCGTTCTTCTACGACGAGACGTTCGAGCGGACCGACCCGTACCCCGAAAAGATGCCGAAGGAAGACGTCAAGGCGTTCCTTTCCGACTTCGTCGAAGCGTACGACGTGAACGACGACGCCTCGGCGTGGTTTGAAAAGGTCAAGGAGATAAGCGAGAAATACGGCTACACCGGCGATATGAAAGCCTACCGCCAGTCCCCGGAAAGCTACAAGGGAAGCGTCGGCGACACGAGCGGAGCCCTGCGCGTCGCGCTGACCGGAAGGACGAACTCGCCCGACCTTTACGAGATAATGAAGATAATGGGCAAAGAAAGATCACTCGGAAGGATAGAAGCCGCGATAAGCGAGCTTTGATAAAAGACTATGGAAGAAAACACTCTCAATTTCATCGAAGAAATAATAAAGGACGACCTTGAAAGCGGCAGAAACGATAGCGTTCACACGCGTTTTCCGCCCGAGCCGAACGGATACCTTCACATCGGCTCCGCGAAGGCGATATACATCAACTATTCGGCGGCAAAGCGTTTCGGCGGTCTTTTCAACCTGCGCTACGACGACACCAACCCGACGAAAGAGGACAACGAATACGTCGTTTCCATCCTCGAGGACCTCAAATGGCTCGGAGCCGAGCCTACGGGCGGCATATATTACGGAAGCGACTATTTCGACAAGTGCTATGAGTACGCGAAGAAGCTCATCCGCGACGGCAAGGCGTACGTCTGCGACCTTTCCGCCGACGAGATGCGCGAATACCGCGGCACACTGACCGAGCCGGGCAAGGACTCTCCGTACAGAAACCGCACGGTCGAAGAAAACCTCGACCTGTTCGAGCGTATGAAGAACGGCGAATTTCCGGACGGCTCGCGCACCCTGCGCGCAAAGATCGATATGGCGTCGCCCAATATGAATATGCGCGACCCCGCGATCTACCGCATCGTCCGCGCCCATCATCACCGCCAGGGAGACAAATGGTGCATCTATCCGCTCTACGACTTCGCGCATCCGATACAGGACGCGATCGAGGGCATCACGCACTCGCTCTGCTCCCTTGAATTCGAGAACCACCGCCCGCTTTACGAATGGGTGGTAGACAATATCGGCTTCGAGCGGAAGCCCAAACAGCGCGAGTTCGCCCGCCTCAACGTCACTTATACCGTGATGAGCAAGCGCTATTTGCGCAAGCTCGTCGAGGAAGGACTCGTCGACGGCTGGGACGACCCCCGTATGCCCACTCTCTGCGGTCTGCGCCGCCGCGGATACACGCCCGAATCTATCTTTGAGTTCGTCCGCCGCGCGGGAGTCGCCAAGGCGTACAGCCTCGTCGACGTCGAGCTGCTCGAATACTGCATCCGCGAGGAGCTGAACGCAAAGGCGCCCCGCCGTATCTGCGTCACCGAGCCGCTCAAAGTCACGTTGACGAACTATCCCGAGGGCAAGACCGAGTATTTCGACCTGCCGAACAACCCGAACGACGACGCGGCCGGCACGCGCAAGGTCCCGTTCACCCGCACGCTTTACGTCGAACGGAGCGATTTCGAGGAGGTACCGCCTCCGAAGTTCCACAGACTCAGACCCGACGGAGAGGTCAGACTGATGGGCGCCTATATCGTCAAGTGCAACGAAGTCATAAAGGATGAAAACGGAAACGTCACCGAGCTATACTGTACCGCCGACCTTGAAAGCGGCAACGGCAACCCCGCCGACGGACGCAAAGTCAAGGGCACGATCCACTGGGTCTCCGCAGAGAACTGCGTCGACTTCGATCTTATGCACTACGACAGGCTCTTCACGATCCCCGATCTCAACGATATGAAGGAGGGCGAGACCTACGACGACTACCTCAACCGCGACTCGGTGAAAAAGATCCCGGGCGCGAAGGCGGAGACGTCCCTGCGTGACGCCCGTCCCGGGGATAAATTCCAGTTCGTCCGTATGGGATACTACGTCGCGGACACGAAAAATCCGGGAACGTTCAACCGTATAGTCAGCCTTAAAGACGGCTACAAAGTCAAATAAACCACAACATATACAGTTCATACGCGGCAAAAAGGAGGCACAAATGAACAGTAATCTGAACTTTTACCGTATCGAACCCGGTATCATCGAGGTCGGCAAAGAGACCGAGGTGACGATCCGGGCGATCGACAACAACCGGCATTTTGAGGAAGGCGTCGTGTACAGAGTGACGATATGGCCGACGACGAGGAATCAGCACGGGTTTACCAAGATCGAGGACAGGATCAAGCGAGTCACCGCGCATAACGGTAAGATCAGCTTTAAGTTCGTTTACGATAAAGAGGAAGAATACTATATCAACGTCCATAAGGGCGAGGAGAAGGACAGGATCGTCCAGCTGTCGGTCTACGCCGTCGAAAGCGACCTGTACGCCCTCCGTCCTCTCAAGGGCGACACGCACTGCCACTGCTGCCCGACCGACTACACGCTCTGGAGAAAGAAGGACGGCGCGGACAATCCCGAGGTCATCCCGGCGGAATACAGACGCCGCGGCTACGACTTTATGACGCTGACCGACCACGACAGATATTTCGGCTCGGTCGAGATGCAGGAGAGGTTCAGAAAAATCAGACTCGGGCTGTGCATCAACAGAGGCGAGGAAGTCCACGCGCCGCGCAACTTCGTCCACGTCGTCAACTTCGGCGGAGAATACTCGGTAAACGAGATCTTCCAGAACGACCCCGACCGCTTCAATCGCGAGGTGCAGGAGATAGTCGACACCGAAAAGATCGACTATTTCGACAAATGGCTATACGCCACGAACGCGTGGGTCGGACGGAACATCCGAAAGGCGAACGGACTCGCCGTATTCTGCCATCCGCACTGGATAAGCCAGGTCTACAACGTACCGGACGACCTGACGAGGCAGTTTATGCAGAACAAACTGTTCGACGCGTACGAGGTCGTCGGCGCCTCGAACTGGCACTGCGACAATATGAAGATCGCGCTCTATAACCAGCTGAAGGACGAGGGGATCGAGATGCCTCCGCTCGTGGGCGCGTCGGACGCGCACCTTCAGACCTGCTCGCCGCAGTTCGGCAAGAAGTTCAGTATAGTTTTCGCCGAGAAGAACGAAACGAAGTCGCTCATCAAGGCGATAAAGGAATACCGTATTACCCCCGTCGAATACCTCGGAGACGATTACGTCGTCCACGGCAAATACCGCTACGTTTCCTACGCGCGGTATCTTATCGAATGGTACTTCCCGCTGACGCTTGAAATCTGCGAGGAAGAGGGCAACCTGATGAGAAAATACGTTCTCGGTATCGAGGGCGCCGAGGAAGAACTCAACGCCCGCGCGGACAACGCGCTCGAATTCTACAAGCGCTTTTCGGGCAGGAACTGAGAAAGGGGACGAGAATAATGAGAAACGAAGCATATTTTTATAAACTTACTCCCATGATCGCCGAGGTCGGCAAAAAGACGACCGTCACGGTCTCTCCGCTCCAACCGAGATACGAATTCAACGAAAATCTCAAATACTCGGTCAAGATCTACCCGATGACCCGCAACGTCCGTAATATGGTCGCGCTCCCCGAGTACAGACACGACGCCAAGGCGGTCGGAAAGAAGCTCGTCTTCACTTATACCTTCGATAAGGAAGAGGAGTACGTCATCAAGATCTACCGCGAGGAGCCTCACGAAAAGATAATACAGCTCGCGATGTACGCCCTCAGACCCGACTGGTACGCGCTCCGTCCGCTCAAGGGCGAGTTCCACTGCCATTCCTGCCGTCTCATCGGCAAGCACACCGGCAGTACCGAGACTCCCGGCTACACCGCGGCGGACTACCGCAAGGCGGGTTACGACTTTATGGCGCTGACCGACCACGAATGTTACGCCGGCTCGGTCGAGATGCAGCAGGAGTATAAGGACGTCAAGCTCGGGATGGCTCTGCTCAACGGCGAAGAGGTCCACGCCCCCGAAAACTTTCTCCACTTCATCCATATAGGCGGAAAAGAGAGCGTCAACTCGATGTTCCACCGCGACGAAAAGAAGTATTACGACGAAGTTCAGCATATCATCGACACCGAGGACATCAAATACCACGATAAGTTCCTCTACGCGTCGGTCCTCTGGGTCGCGCGCAAGATAAAGAAGGTCGGCGGTATGGCGGTGCTGGCGCATCCGCACTGGATCTCCAACGTGTACAGTATGCCTGACGAGATGACCGAAATGCTCCTGCGCGATAACGTTTTCGACGCGTACGAGATCGTCGGAGCCTCGGACCGCCACGCGAACAATATGAAGGCGGCGTTCTACTATCAGATGATGAGCGAGGGCGTAAAGGTCCCGCCCGTGGTCGGCGTTTCCGACTCCCACGGCACGGTGAACGGGAACTTCAAACGTAAATATACGGTCGTTTTCGCAAAGGACAATAAGTCGAAGGACATCGTCGACGCGGTCAAGGACTACCGCACCGTCGCCGTCGAGACCTCCGAAAGCGGCGAATACGAGGTCTACGGCACCTACCGCGCCGTCTCCTTCGCGCGCTTCCTGATAGAATGGTACTTCCCGTACTTCCCGATAGTCACTTCCGAAGAGGGCAGACTGATGCACGCCTACATCCTCGGCGACAAAGAGGCGGGCGAAAAACTCACCGCCCTCGCCGGACAGACGACAAAGCTGTATAAGACCCTGTACGGAAAGAAATGATAGGATAAGATAAACAAGAAATTTTTCGCACTCGGTCTCGCGGCGATGACCACTAACCCGATAAAAGCGTTAGTTCAGTGGCACTACGCGCTTCGTCCGTTCTTATCCACTCGACGTACACAAAGTACGCCTCCGCGCACTCCCCGGCACGCGGACCGAATACCGCGTGGCGGGGACCCCTATGCGCCGGGTCACGGTCGAACGATCC
>CACZZA010000094.1 GCA_902785485.1 uncultured Ruminococcus sp.
AGGAGTTGCGCTTCCGCGCGAATGTGGCGGAAGTGCCTCCTAACCCCCTCCTCGTTGCCCTTTCTTTGCGCACTTTCTTTCGGCAACCGAAAGAAAGTGTGAGAACAAACGTCCTTCGCAAATCTAACGTTCTCGTTCCACTACGTCATAGAATAACGCGTCCGCACCTTTTTTTCTATGACTCGCCTATAAATTCTTGTTTATATTTCTGTCCCTCTGAAAGGTTTAGAGGGGTCAAGGGGAACCTTTCCTTAAAAGGTTCCCCTTGCGTTCTCCTCGCTGAATTCTTGTTTATCTTACACAACTTTTGATTTTACCTCCGGCTTTTATAACGAATTCATAACGTTCATAATTGACAATACGGAAGTATTATGATATAATATACGGAATAAGTGATTATGTTCAAAGGAGGCGGCGGACAGTGATATTTAAGAACAACGACGGCAAACGCGCGCGGGGCGATCTCGGCGAGTTCGACTCGTTCTGGGACGCGGAGACGCTCATCCCCCAAAAAAAGCCGCTCCGCAACGCTCCCTTTGACACATCGACGAAAGATATACCGCTCAGAGAGAGCGCGGCAAAGTCCGGCGAGAGAATTTCCGGCGGGAAGTTGTACGGCGAAACGCTGTCCGGAGTCGGAGACGGCTCCGCGAAGGGGCGCCGCGTGGAAGGGTCCGGCGCAATTCCGGAAGCGCGGGGCGGCGTCGCGAGCGGAGAGTCCGGCGCATTTCCGCAAGCGCGGGGCGGCGTCGAAACGGACGAAAACCGTTCCTATGCTTCGGACGGCGCGAAAACTGCTTCCGGGACGGACGGAGACTTCTCCGTGACGGTCGAAAAAGACGTCGACTTCTCCGTGACGGTCGAAAAAGACGTCCCGGCGCGCTACCTGACGTTTGCCGAGATCTCGGGAGAGAGCCGCCGTCCGCGGCGCATCCGCGAGCCGCTGCCGAAACGGGTCCTCGAAGAAAAGCTCGTCTGCGAATACGAGGGGCGCAACGGACTCATCAAAAAGGTCTCGGTCTATTCGTGGAACTCAAAATATACCTTTTACGAACGCTTTGTCGACGACGCGCGGCGATATTTCGATATTGAAAAAGAGAACGTTCCCTACGTCGCTTTCTTCTCGTATATGCCGGTGTATTCGCATCTGTCCGAAGACCGGCTCGACACCTATTTCGCGTTCCGTACAAAAGTAAGGCGGGGCGAATATCCGGAGGTCGACCAAAGCTATATACTGCTCTATATCTACGAAGTCATCAATCTGCCCGACCTCATCCCGCCGGAGCGGGCGCTCGCCATTCTCTGCGGACTGTGGAAAGCCTACCGCGAAAAATACACGCGGCTCGACAAGCTCCTCGCGGAGTGGATAACCGACCTTTGTCTCATCCACGGACTGACGTTCACCAAAGAGCTTCGCGCTCTTGTCGGAGAGGACGCCTTTCTGCGCGCCTCGCTGCCCGAGTTTTTCGCCGAGACGGACGGCGTCTCGCCGTTTTCGGTCCTGCTGATGGGCAAGTCGGCGTACAAATGGCAGAGGAGCAAGGCTTTGACGGAAAGTAACCGCGAGGTCTTCGCCTTCCATATCATGCGGGCGTTCGACCGCGCCGTAAACTCTCTGTGCGAGAGCGACGGGCGTTTCAAGGCGGCGACCGAGGGAATGAGGCTCGTCAAGACGGCGCGCGACGCGTACGCGGGGTCGATCTGCGCGTACAACGTCAAACGGCGGATCGACGTACAGTATCTCACTCTTTTCTGCGGAGAGGGGTTGAGAGCCGTTGTCACCGACCTCGTGAAATACTGCGAGAACAGGATCAGGGCGCATTTCGGGATCCGCTCGCGGCTCTCCTGCCCGAACATCGGGGACGCGGAGAAAAAAGCGGTCTGCGGGTATTTTGATCGCGAGCTTCCTCCGTCGGAACGGAGGAACGCCGCGGGAAACGACCTCGACGCGCCGGACGAAAAGCACGTGTTCTCCCTCTCGCTCGAGAACGCGAAAAAGATCGAGCGCGACTCGTGGAGGATCGCCGACAGGCTGACCGACGGGATCGTCTTTGAGGAGGAAGAGGAGACTTCCGCTCCCTCCACCGCCGAGGAAGAAACGCTCGACGTCGCGAAGGAGGCGCTCCTGCTCATACTCGACGGGCGGGACGCGGAGCTGAAAAAGCTCGCGGACGACAACTTTATGATGACGGAAACGCTGATAGAATGTGTGAACGAATACTGCTATGAATTCATCGGAGACGTCGCCGTCGAAGAAAAAGACGGGAAATGGCGGGTGTCCGACGACTACGACGGGGAGATCAGAGAATGGCTGAAAACGTAACAAGAGTGCCGAAACGCATACTCGTTTCCCTTATGGAGAGCCTTTCGGCGGGCGTCGTTCCGCGCTCGGGCGCGCCTTACGTCGCGATAGGACGGGCGGACGAGGTCTCGGCTCTGCTCGACAAGATAAAGGACGCGGGAGAGGGCGGAGCCTTCACGCGGTTCATAATAGGCAAATACGGCTCGGGCAAGAGCTTTCTGATCCAGCTCGTGAGGGGGTACGCGGTCGAAAAGGGGTTCGTCTGCTGTGACTGCGACCTCACCCCGGAGCGCAGGCTTTCCGGCTCGGGCGGCAACGGACTTGCCACCTACCGCGAGCTTATAAGAAATATGTCGACCAAGACCTCGGGCGACGGCGGCGCTTTGTCGAACGTCCTGCTCCGCTGGATCTCGCGCCTTCAGGCGGAGACCGCGTCGGACGGGACCGCGCCGGACAGTCCGGATTTTGAAAAACGTGTCAGCGAGCGTATCTTCAAAACGACCGGGGAGATCGAGACCTCGTTCGGAGGCTTCGACTTCGCCTACGTTCTGAACGCGTTCTACCGCGCTCACGTTTCGGGCGACGACCTCAAAAAGACCTGCGCGCTGAAATGGCTGTCGGGACTTTACGAAACGAAGAGCGAGGCGAAACGCGACCTCGGCGTCGGCTCGGTGATAAACGACGACACGTGGTACGACTATATCAAGCTCATGGCGCGTTTCGTGCGCGGGATCGGCTACGAGGGGCTCATCGTGTTCGTCGACGAGTGCGTGAACCTCTACAAGATAGTCAACCGTCAGGCGAGGGAGAGCAACTACGAAAAGCTCCTTTCGATGTTCAACGACACCTTACAGGGCGGCGCGTCCTACCTCGGGCTCGTCTTCGGCGGGACTCCGGCGTTCCTCGAGGACTCGCGGCGCGGACTTTACTCTTATGAGGCGCTCCGCTCGAGGCTCACCGACGCGCGTTTCGCGTCGGGCGGTTACCGCAATCTGCGAGGACCGGTCATCAGGCTCGAACGGCTGACCGACGACGAGCTGTATAAAATGAACTACTCGGTCGATCCGGGGATCACGGACGAAGACCTCGCGCTCTTTCTCGAGGACACCCTCTCGGGACCCGACGCGGGGAGCATGATCACCCCGAGAGAGGTCATACGCGACCTGCTTTCGCTCCTCGACGTACTCGGACAGAACGAGGGCGCGGCGTTCGGGGATCTCGTCAAAGCAAAGAAAAAAGAAAAAGAAGAAAATGCCGCCGGAAAAGGCGTCGAATTCCTCGATTTCTGAAAAAGATAAAAAGATCAAAAAGATCAGGAGATAAAGATTATGGAATGGACCGGACTTAACGAGATAAGAGAAAAATTCCTTTCTTTCTACGAGAGCAAGGGACACTTGCGCCACGAGAGCTTTCCGCTCGTGCCGCGCGACGACAAGTCGCTGCTGCTCATCAACGCGGGCATGGCGCCCCTCAAAAAGTATTTCAAGGGCGAGGCGGAGCCTCCGCGCCGCCGTATGACCACCTGTCAGAAGTGCATACGCACCCCGGACATCGAACGCGTAGGCATTACGGCGCGTCACGGTACGTTCTTTGAAATGCTGGGCAACTTCTCGTTCGGCGACTACTTCAAGAACGAGGCCATCGCCTGGGCGTGGGAATTCTCGACAGAAGCGCTGAAGCTCCCGAAGGAAAAACTGTGGGTCACGGTATACGAGGACGACGACGAGGCGTTCGACATCTGGAACAGGAAGATCGGCGTCCCCGCACAGCGGATAGTCCGCCTCGGGGAGGACAACTTCTGGGAGATCGGAAGCGGTCCGTGCGGACCCTGCTCCGAGATCTATTTCGACCGCGGAGAGAAGTACGGCTGCGGACGTCCCGACTGCAAGCCGGGCTGCGACTGCGACCGCTTTATGGAGTTCTGGAACCTCGTGTTCACGCAGTTCGACGGCGACGGCAAGGGAAATTACACTCCCCTCGAGCATCCGAACATAGATACCGGTATGGGACTTGAACGTATCGCCTGCCTGATGCAGGGGGTCAACAACCTGTTCGAGGTCGACACCGTACGCAACATTATGGCGAAGGTGTCCGAGCTGACCGGCGCGCGCTACGGCGAGGATGAAAAGAAGGATATATCTCTGCGCGTCATCACCGACCACGCGCGTTCGTCTTCGTTCCTCATCTGCGACGGAGTCGTTCCGTCGAACGAGGGGCGCGGCTACGTCCTGCGCAGGCTCATACGCCGCGCGGCGCGCCACGGACGTCTGCTCGGCGTGCATAAGGTCTTCCTTACCGACGTCGTCGGCACGATCGCCAAAGAGAACGAAAAGGCGTACCCCGAGCTGACCGAAAAGCTCGACTACATAAAGAAGGTCATCCGCATAGAGGAGGAGCGCTTCGCCGCCACCGTCGACAGCGGGAGCGAGCTTCTCGAAGGACTTATCGCTTCGGCGAAAGAGAAGGGCGCTTCCACCCTTTCCGGAGACGACGTATTCAAGCTCAACGACACCTACGGCTTCCCGATCGACCTCACCCGCGAGATCGCGGCGGAATCGGGACTTGCGATAGACGAAGAGAGATTCACCGCCCTCATGAACGAGCAGAAGACCCGCGCCCGCGCCTCGCGCGCAAAGCTCGGAGACTTCGGCTGGGCGGGGGAGGACGCAGAGGAGCTGAAGAAGTACCCGGCGACCGTCTTCACCGGCTACGAAAAGACCGAGGACGAGGCGACGTGCCTCGGAGCGCTCGGCGAGGGCGAGAACGTCACCGTCATCCTCGACAAAACGCCGTTCTACGCCGAAAAAGGCGGTCAGGTCGGAGACACGGGAAGTCTTGCCACCAATAACGCGCTGCTCCTCGTCACCGACACAAAGGTCAGGGACGGAGTGATCCTCCATATCTGCAAGAGCCGTGACGGACAGATCAATCCCGGGGACAAGGTAGTCTGCAAAGTCGGGGCCGACAGACGGCGCGACGTCAGCCGCAACCACTCGGCGACGCATCTGCTCCAGGCGGCGCTGCGGAGCGTGCTGGGCAACCACATCGAGCAGGCCGGCTCTTACGTCGACGACAAGAGGCTTCGCTTCGACTTCTCGCACTTTACGGCGATGACTCCCGAGGAGATAAAGAAAACCGAACACGCCGTCAACGAAATGATACTCGGTTCTCTTGACGTCAATACCGTCGAGACCGATATAGAGTCGGCGAAGAAAATGGGCGCTTTGGCGCTGTTCGGCGAGAAATACGGCAGTACCGTCCGCGTCGTTTCGATGGGGGACGCGTCTATTGAGCTGTGCGGCGGCACGCACGTCAAAAACACCGCCGAATGCGGTCTGTTCAAGATGATCTCCGAGTCGTCCGTTTCGTCCGGCACGAGGAGGATCGAGGCGGTCACCGGCAGAAACGTCCTCGCTCTGTTTGAGGAAAAGGAAGAACTAATCCGCGAGACCGCGCGCGAACTCAAAGCGAACAATCCAAGCGACATCGCGCAGAGGGCGGGATCGCTCCAGAACGAACTGCGCGAGGCGAAAAAGAAGATAGAAGAACTCGAATCCAAGCTCTCCGCGAGCAAGACGGCGGGACTCTACGAGTCCGCGAAGGACGTCTGCGGCGTCCGTCTCGCGACGCTGAAGGGCGAGGGGATGACCGTCGACTCGGCGCGCAAGGTCTGCGACTCGCTCAAGGAACGGCACCCCGATATATTCGTCGCTATCGCGGTGATCGGTGACGGCAAACTCAACTTCGTCACCTGCGCGGGCAAAGACGCGGTCGCTAAGGGTATGCACGCGGGCAACGCGGCGCGGTACCTCGGTAACTTCACCGGAGGCAACGGCGGCGGACGTCCCGACTCCGCGGTCTCGGGCGGCAAGGACGTTTCCAAAGTCGACGAGGCGCTTGCCGGACTCGAGGAATTTGTCAAAACCAACGTAAAGAACTGACCCCGTCGTTAAGGACGGCAGACCGGAAACAGTCGAAAAGACGCGTTTCCGGGCGTGTTCCGCCTCCGCCTGACGCCTGAAAAAAACGATCTGGAGGAAAATATGAGAAACAAACGTTCCGTGCGAAACTTCGCGCTTATCGCTCTTGCGCTCGTTCTGATCGCCGCGGGTCTGACGGTGTACACCGTTCTGACCTCGGAGTCGGATCACGAAGAGCCTCTGCCGACGCCGTCGCAGTTGATGTTCAACATACGGCCGCTCGGAGAACGGACGATAGATACGAACAAGCTCCGCCGCGAGATCGGCTCGGATAAAAAATACGCATCCTTCGCGGTGCGGAGCGAGTTTACGCTGTATTTCCAGCTGAGAAACGCGGAGGAACTCGCGGCGTTCGCGGAAAAGTCCGGTATGAAGGGCGAGCTTCCCGACGTGGACTTCGATTCGTCTTACCTGCTCGTGTCGACGGGGCGCAGTATAATCAATCTCAATAAGAACCTGTCGAAAACGACGGCCGACGGCGAACTCGTGGCGTATATGGAATACTCGGACGAGTACCGCGGCAACGTCGCCTATCTCTATTCGATGAACCGCGCGGACTTCCTTTCGGGCGAGGCGCTCGAAAGGTATTACTGGAGCGTCGGCTCGGAGTTCAGCAATCTCTACGAGCTGAACGAGGATTCCGCAAAGGTCCTGTCGGAAGGGAAATATCATAAGGTCCTGGACTACGGAGACGGCAGTCCCGTGTGTATTTTCGTCGACGTCAAGGGGCATACGTCGCTCAGGCTCGTCGCGGACTCCTTTATCTCCGTCAATGAGTACAACGACGAACTTGTCGAACTCAAATACGGCGAAAATACTATCTATTTCGATCCTTCGACCTCACAGGTGTCGACGGAATATACCTTCCCGACGCACTATTTCACCGGAAAGATCGTCTGGTATATGCGGAATTACCACGAGGAAGAACTCCAGCTTATACTCCGCGACGCGTTTGACCAGACCCATTACGCCAAGATAGTGCGGCTCGATTTTTCGACCGGCGTCGAAGACCTCGACTCGCTGACGAAAAACGTCGAATACGTCGACAATACCCACGTCAGAGTCACTTATATCGGCGGCGACGATAAGGTCGTAAGAACGACCGTCGAGGAAGTTTATCCGATAGTCAGATAAGAAAGAAGAAGAAAAATAATGCGAGGGGGACCTTTTAAGGAAAGGTCCCCCTCGCGCTCCCCTCTAAACCTTTCAGAGGGAAAGAAATATAAACAAGAATTTAGAGGGCGAGTCATAGAAAAACGGCGCGGGGGACGTTATTCTATGACGTAATGGAACGGAAAGGTTAGATTTGCGAAGGACGTTTGTTCTCGCACTTTCTTTCGATTGCCGAAAGAAAGTGCGCAAAGAAAGGGCAACGAGGAGGGGGTTAGGACACGGTTTCGCGCCGTAAGAGCGAAACCGAACGTCCTCCCCTCCTTGACCTCGGAACCCCTACCGCTCGGCGAACTCGCGGCAGGGAACCCTCAGACCTCCCCACACCTCA
>CACZZA010000095.1:0-7731 GCA_902785485.1 uncultured Ruminococcus sp.
GTCCAGATCCTTCGGTCGCCGTTGCGACGGCTCCCTCGAGGATGACGGACAGGGGATGGCGGCTCTTGTTTGTTATTATGTTTACTTCGTTAAATTCTTGTTTACCGTTCTGCCAAGCACAAAAAAACGAGGGACTGTTGCCCTCGTTTTTTATTCTGTATTCTGATCAATGCGTCGGGCCAAGGGGGACGGTAGAACTTTGCGTTTCTTTGTTATATCCGGCAAGGTATTTTTTGAGCCTTATCAGATCGAGCGCGGTAATACTGCCGTCGCCGTTCGTATCGGCGCCTTTTTCGAGCGCAGCGGTCGAATTACCCGTCTGCGGATCGATCTCGGCGAAATAACGCTTCATTCTCACAATGTCGCGGGCATTGATATCGCCGTCGCCGTTCGCGTCGCCGTAACAAATGACGGACACGGTAAGGCTTCCTTTTTCGCTCGTGACGAGCGCAAGTTTTTCGTCCGCAGTCGCGCAGTCGATCACGTCGAAGCACAGTTCATATTCGCCGTTCGAAATCTTTTCGGGTACTCTTATCGAGAATATCGCGACGACACCGTCTTCCCCCGTCGACGTGTCGAACACGGCGCTGAAACGCCCGGACTCCATATTCTTGAACACGTCGCCGTTCGTAACGCCGATAAACTCAAAACCTTCGGGAAGCGCGGGAGTCACGATTAGCGTATCTATACCGGAGTTGTTTTTGATCAGAAGCTCGATCCCCACGACGTCGTCGGGCGTGACTTCCCTGCTCTCGAAGTACAGCGCGGGCGCGCCTTCGGGTGCTAAGACGACAGGAACGACAGGAGAAGACGCGATCTTTCCGGAATATCCGTCCGCGGTCACTTCAAAAGTTATCTGTCTGCCGACGTCGGAATAGGTGACGACGTATTCAGTTCCCGTCGCGCGTTTGATAGCGACCCCGTCGCGGTACCAGCGGTATGAGACCTTGTCCGCCGACGCGTTGAGACCGGAAACGGTCGCCGTCAGCGTCTGCCCTACCTCCGCTTTGCCTGACAATGCGACCTTGCCGGAGAGCAGAGGTCCGCTCGTGGGAGTGTAAAACTCGAACGGGATCGAATATCTGCGGCAGAACGCGTGCGCGTACGAGCCTTCCACGACCTGCGCAGTGAGATAAACGCTGCATCCGTCGAACGAATCGGCGCCGCCTATACTCGTCACGGAAGAAGGAATGGTGATATTCGTAAGATTAGTACAGTTGTAAAACGCCTGATTGCCTATGCTCGTCACGGAGTCGGGGATAATGATACTCGTAAGTCCTGTGCAGCCGGAGAAGGCTTGATTGCGTATTGTATCGCCTACGATCGTTACTTTCTCGACCCAAGTCGGATAAGTGTTACCAAAAGCGTAATACATATATATCGTTCCGGGGACTGTCATTTCTTTTAGTCCCGTGCAACCGTAGAATGCATTATTGCCTATGCTCGTCACGGAATCCGGGATGGTGATACTCGTAAGTCCCTTGCAATATGAGAATGCACTACTGCCTATGCTCGTCACGGAATCAGGGATAGTGATACTCGTAAGTCCCGTGCAACCGGTGAATGCATACCAGCCTATGCTCGTCACGGAATCCGGGATAGTGATACTCGTTAGTCCCGTGCAACCGGTGAATGCATAATTGCCTATTCTCGCCACACCGCTATTTATCGAAACGGTTTTGATAGACGAATAGTATTGCCCCCACGGCGCGGAAGTTGCATAAGTTCCGTTGTATGATTTTTCCGAATAAGGAATCATTCCCCCGCTGCCGGAAATGGTCAGCACTCCGGTTGAAGTATCAAGCTCATACGTCACGCCCTCACCGCAGCTGCCGGAATACGTCTCCGCCGACACCTTCGTCATATTCGCCGACGCGAGAGCGAGGAGCGCGATAAGAGAAATCGCGGCAAAGACAAGAATCAGTTTACGTTTCATATCAAATACTGCCTTTCAAAAGTATTATAATTAAAACAATTATATATTAAACGTTATCGCTTGTCAAGGAAGCGCGGAAAAAACTACGAAAACGAATAATAACCGCCGCGCGCGGGAATGCTAACACCGAAATACAAACACGGAGGTATCATTATGAACGAATACGACCGCAGCTACACGGACGACAACGAATACGGCAACACCTGCATCGGGTGCGACGTCAAAAACTGCGCACACCACGCGGGAACGTCGAATTACTGTATGCTCGAAAAGATCAACGTCAGAGGCGAGACTCCCGTTGCGGACTGCCCGGAATGCACGCAGTGCGGCAGTTTTGAAAAATGCACCGACAGATTTGACGGATAAGCGGCAATCGTAAAACAATATCTTTTACGGAAAACGGGGCTGTTTTTATACAGCCCCCGTTTTTTATTCTTCAGGTCCGAGTCGTACTGACGACGTTTTTTGCGCGTAGTCATATTCGGCGAAATACCGTTTGAGCCTTACCGCGTCGAAAGCGTCGACCTTTCCGTCCGCGTTGACGTCCGAGCCTTTCCCGATCCTGATCGTATTCGCCCCGTTCCCGTCATAATTTGCAATGTATTTATTTATTCTCAGAACGTCAAGCGAGGTCACTTTTCCGTCTTCGTTGGAATCTCCGTATTCAAAAGGCGCCTCGCCCTCAAAATACACCGCCCCTATGGCGGCTCCGTATGAGCTGTTGAACGACCTCATAAACGCGTCGAGAGTCCTTTTTTGAGGCTCGCCCTCGTTGTACCCGTACCAAGCGCTGTCGAAGTTCTCGAAGAAATATACGTATCCGCCCTTGATCCGGTGAATGAGCACCGCGTGTCCCGCTCCCGGATTCTGATCGGAGAGCCCGTACTCGTGTGTGAAGCTTACCACAACGTACTCAAGGTCGTCTCCCTTTGCCGCGATAAGGTCGTAAATACAGTTGTTCCCCGGGAATCCGACTTGCGTATAGCCGTATTGAGTGACGCCGTTTTCCTTCAGATTGGTATACCATTGGTTCCCGTTGTACCCCTGCCCGTTGGAGCTGACCCCGATCTTCATATAATACAGCTGATCGTAGACCATTTGTCCGCACCAGCCGTTGTAAGAATAACCTCGCGCCGCTCGGATCGCCTTATATACGCCAGACATCCGGTCAAATATCTCGACATCGTTCTCCGCCTGCGCGGTAAACGCTCCCGTCGGGATAAAAGCGAGAATAACGGCAAAAACGAGAAACAGACTTGTGATTTTTTTCATAAAACGTTCTCTTTCCGAATAGATCCAAACCGTTCAGTAATAATATTCCTCCTTGATAATATACCATATTTCTTCTTTTCAGTCAAGTTTCAGCATTCCCCGCCCCTCTCGTCGGTAAAACGGCATAAAAGATCCCGACCGGTTATGGTCGGGATCTGTCGTATCTATTTTGTTTACTCGCCGACGATGAGGCCGTAGCCGCCGTCATTGCGCTTATAGACCACGTTGACCTGTTCGGTCTCCTGATCGCGGAACGCGAAGAACTCGTGATCGAGCAGATTCATCTGGAGGATCGCTTCCTCAACGGACATGGGCTTGATCGCGAACTTCTTTACGCGGATGTTGAACTCCTTTTCCTCCTCTTCGACCGGAGCGGTATTCGAGAAGTATTCGGGCTTGTACGCGCCTTCGCGGAGCCTTTTTTCAAGTCTCGTCTTGTTCTTGCGGATCTGTCTTTCGATCGCGTCGATCGCGCGGTCAAGCGCGTTCTGGAAAGTGGTGTTGGTCTCTTCGCTGCGGAACATCGTTCCGTTTGTGCTTAAGGTGAGTTCGAGCCTCTTATCGCCGTTTTTTCTTTCGGAGAGGACCACGGTCGCCTCCGCCTCGTCTTTGAAGAACTTATCGAACTTCTTGAGTTTCTTGTCGAACAGTTCCTTCAGATCGTCGGTAACGGTCATCTTTCTGCCTACTGTCGTGATTTTCATAGTTCTAACCACCTTTTTATATATATTTCCACCCGGGATACGGGGGATATTCTACTGTTCTGTGTACATTATATCACAAAAAAGATGATTTGTACAGTACCATTTTGATTATTTTGACTGAATGTAACCTTTTTTTGCGAGCAATTCGGCGATGAGGACCGCTCCGCCCGCCGCTCCGCGCAGAGTGTTGTGCGAAAGTCCTATAAATTTATAGTCGTAAACGAAGTCCTCGCGCAGTCTTCCCGCGGAAATGCCCATTCCGCCTTCGAGATCGCGGTCGAGTCCGGTCTGCGGACGGTTATCCTCCTCGAAGTAGGTGATGAACTGCTTCGGCGCGGACGGGAGTCCAAGCTGTTGCGGAACGCCCTTGTAGTTTTTCCATCTGTCGAGTATCTGCTCTTTGGCAGGCTTGTTTTTGAACGATACGAAGACCGCGGCGAGGTGTCCGTCGCTGACGGGTACGCGGATGCACTGTGTAGTGATACGCGGACTTTGCGCCTTGACGATCTTTCCGTCTTCGATCCTGCCCCAGATCTTGAGCGGTTCCTGCTCGCTCTTCTCTTCCTCGCCGCCGATATACGGAATGACGTTGTCGATGATCTCCGGCCAGTCCTTGAAGGTCTTGCCCGCGCCCGAGATAGCCTGATAGGTCGTGACTACGACGTCGGTCGGCTCGAAATCGAGCAGAGGCGTCAACAGAGGAACATAAGACTGTATCGAGCAGTTCGGTTTGACGGCGATAAAGCCGCGTTTGGTGCCGAGGCGCTTTTTCTGCGCTTCGATAATTTCAAGGTGCGAGTCGTTGATCTCGGGGATGACCATCGGGACGTCGTCCGTCCAGCGGTGCGCCGAGTTGTTCGACACGACAGGAGTCTCGGTCTTTGCGTACGCCTCTTCAAGCGCGCGGATCTCGTCTTTTTTCATATCGACGGCGCAGAACACGAAGTCTGCGTCGCGGGTGCTGAGTTCAATATCGGACGCGTCTTTTACCGTCATTTTCGCGACGAAGTCCGGGATCGGAGTCTTCATCTTCCAGCGGCCTTCGACCGCCTCCGCATAGGTCTTGCCGGCGCTCCTGCCGCTCGCGGAGAGCGACGCGATCTCGAAATACGGATGGTCGGCGAGCAATGTGATGAATCGCTGTCCTACCATTCCCGTTGCGCCGATGATACCGGCTCTGAGTTTCTTTTCCATTGGGGTTCTCCTCTCTTGGATCTTTTTTGCCTCTTATATATTATCGTGTCCGACGGATACGATCTCTTTGAGTCTGTTGTTCTTCACTGCCTCGTCGATCCGTCTCCAGATGGTATTTGAACACTTGCTTACGTACGCGTCGTCGGTGATAAACGCGAGAGCGTCGGCGACGAGAGAGCGCATTTCCCCGTCCTGCAGTTTACGCAAACGCCTCACCGCGTCACGGACGTTGTGAGAACGCAGTACGACGTCGCGGTCTTCCTCTCCCGAAATATAGCGCACGGTCTGATTGAGCAGAACGAGCGAAAAAACGTTGCTCCCGGTATTATTATATTCGTTTCCGCGCGCTAGGGCGTAGTCGAAGCAAAGCTCCCCTATCGCGTCGGGATCGAATTTATTGACGTATTTGTTTTCGGCGATGAGATTTTCAAGATATTTCTTGACGTAGAGTATCCCGCGAAGTCTTCCGCAGCCGAGGCAGGTCTGGTATCCGCTGCTCCTGCGGGTGCGGTGTGCGAAAAAGCGCTTGTCGTAGCGGTATATCCACGACTTTATCTCGCCGTCGAGCATCGCGTCGTAGGATTTGTCCGAAACGGCGATACGGGTAGACCTCGCCTTGACGAGCAGTCCGACCGACTCGACTACGAGCCGTTCCACGAGCTTTTGCCCTTCGTAATAGAGTTCGGGGACGTCCTTTTCGGCGATGAGAGCGAGCGCCTTGGAATGCGAAGACTCGAACATCAGGCGAACGTCGAGATTATACAGGATAGACGCGAAAAGCTCGTTTGCGGTGTCCTGAAGGACGGACGTGCTTTCGCCCCCGGTGAACTCGGTTATCAGCGAAGCGAGCGCGTTCCCGAGGTCGCGGCGCGAGGCGTCGCCGAACTCCTTGTCGAAGTAGCCGCAGCGCAGGGCTTCGCCGAGCAGAGTGCGGTAATAGTCTCCGAACAGAACGTTCGAGTACTGCATCGATTGGCTGAGGGCGGCGTAACCGTCGTCTTCTATCGTATCGTCATAATAAACGAGATCTGTCATTGAACGTCCTTTCGGCGCGGGTCATTTTCCCGCGAGTTCGAGTTCGATAAGTTTTACGAGCACGTCGACGTCACGTTCGCCGAAGTTGCCCGCAAAGCCGAAATAGCGGTTTTCGTAAAAGTCTTTCATAAGGCGCACGAGGTCCTTGTCAGAGATCCGGTCGCAGACGGCGGTCTTGACCTCGAAAAAGATGTAGGTCAATTTTTCGATGACGTCGGCGAAGTTATTTTCGTTGACGAACAGACAGGAGGAAAACTCCCGCGCGAGGACGGGGACTATCCCCTCTCCAAGCTCGATGCGTCCGCTTGCGCGAAGCGCCTTGACCCGCGCGTCTGACAGACGCTTGATCTGTTTGTCGGTGATGGAAAGTCCGTATTCGGACAGAAAGCCGTTGAGATCGACGAGCGCGTTTTTCAGAAGGACCGGGTCGGACAGAGGTATGGTATTGACTGTGATAAGCGAGCGCATTTCTTTCCCTCTTTCCGCCTTTCTCCATTATTTTGAGACTTCTACCGTATTTAGTATAACACCGTATTTTTATCCTGTCAAACGTTTTGAGAAAAAACTTATTAAAACAAGAAAAAACCGTTGACAAAAAGGAAAAAGTCGTGTATAATATTGCCGTTGTCTTAAAAGGCAGCTCTGCGGATCAGGCATCAAGCCCCGCCTCGGAGGTCCTCTCCGTGTAAAAATCGAGGACATCATACGCGGGTATGGCGGAATTGGCAGACGCGCTAGATTCAGGTTCTAGTGGGGGCAACTTCGTGAAGGTTCAAGTCCTTTTACCCGCACCAGAAAAAGTCCGACGCACAAGCGCCGGACTTTTTCAACTAAATCCGTCCTGGCGGACGGGTGAAATCCACCTTCGGCGGATGAAATCGCTTCGCGATGAAATCCGACTTCGCCGGGTTAAGAGGACGGATTTGATTTCATCGAGCGCCCTGACCTGCGCCGCGCCCTTGCCGTATATCTTTGTAAGATTTTCTACTCTTAAAATTTCCATAACTCAATGTTCCTTTCGTTTTGCAAAGCCATTACATCAGACCAAAGTTCGACCGAGTTACTTAGAGAAAAATTTTCAAAAAACTTTCCAAGACTGTAAACGCACAAGGCGGGGAGCAAAGCTCCCCGCCTTGTAAAAAAAATGGCTTACAGAATATAGTCGGTTATGCAGTCGTACCAATGAACGTAGGTTCCGCCGTTTACGGTCAGGATTTCGTTTTCGGGAAACATTTCCGTCCAAAGCTTCCGGTAACGGGTAAATCTCCAGTCGTTGACGTTGAAGCGACGCCAGAGAATCGTGCGGCCTTCGGCGTTCAAATACTGCTCCGAAACGACACCTTCACCGCAGTAATTCGCCACGTCCATCACGCAAATCGTATCATACTTTTTCCCGTTGATCGTAACGGTATACCGCCCCACGACATCCAGCAGAAACGGTTTGTTCTTCGCATTTACGGTACTCCCTTTTCGGGTAATATCTCCCTTTGGCGATATATGCGTCTCATTGCCGCAGTTATCTTCGCCGAACCCCCAATTATCAAGGAAGGCGTCGCCGTCGAGAAATGTATAGTACCGTTTTACTCCGCC
>CACZZA010000095.1:7757-11589 GCA_902785485.1 uncultured Ruminococcus sp.
CTCTCGTGGCTCTCCGCCAAGATACGGCAGTGAGTGTCCGTAATCTGCGCCACCAGACGGCGTTCGTTGAAATTTCGGCCGTCGATCCGGTTATTCTCCATGGGTTCGTATTCCTTTGCAAGAATCTCCACACCCTCAATACCATGCACCTCGGCTCTGGCGACTGCTTCCTCGAGCATAATTTCCGTACGTTTTCTTTCAGGAAAATCATACATTGCCCATTCGAGCCTTTCGCCGATTTTCGGCACAATAAACCAGCCCATGATCTCCTCCCATTTCACGGAGAACGGAGGCTGCTCGGTCGGCGTGATCGTATATTCCGGCATGGTTTCCGGCATTTTAGTAAGCATAGGTTTTTCTCCTTTCGGTTTGTATGGATATTTCTCCTTAAATCTTTGCTTGGCGTTGTAGAGGCGGCTTTTGACCGTCCCGAGCGGGAGCGAAAGACGCTTTGCAATCTCGTCCTGCGGCAGCTCTTTGAAGTAATACAGATATAGCATCTGTTTATCTTTGTCGCCGAGCAGATCGAGTGTTTCCCGCACAGTGGATACGGTCGTGACACCCCGCACCCCGTAAGAAAGCTCGGTTACGCGCAACTCGTCGATTGGTATTTCCAAAGATTTCGCTTTCTTTCTGAAATAGTCGTTGCATTTGTTTCGCGCTATTCCGAGCAGCCACGGTTTGAACAGACTTTCGTCTTTCAGCCTGCCAAAACCCTTGAATGCCGCCATGCAGGTTTCCTGCTTTACGTCGTCGGCGTCGTGTACGTTTCCTATCCGAAATCTTACGAATCTCTCGAGCACCGGCATTTCTTTTTGAAGCAGCCTGTCAAAATCACCCATCACAATCACCTCGCTTCCTTTTGGATTTGAAACCGGTTTCACTTATATAGTCGGGAAATACACGAAAAAGGTTCAATAAACCGAAAAATTATTGCCGCCGAATTTCTCCGGCGGCAATAAACGTTTTATGATTTTTTTGACAGAGTCTTTCGTATCAGGGCGAAAACGTAGACCGCAAGCAGTATTGCCGCGGCTGCGGCTCCGGCGATATACGAAACTGTTCGGTCGAGCCGAAAGCCTTCGTCCGCAATAAGGATATACGTTATACTGACCGACGTCATAAACGTTGCGGGGAGCGCTGTCAGGAGAGAGCCGAAACGGTATTTCCCTTCTTTAAGCAGATACGCGGTCGACACCCACAGGGCTATCATCGCGAGCGTCTGGTTGCTCCACGAGAAATAGCGCCAGACGGTCTGAAAGCCGTTGTCGTTGACGATGGCGAACCAGGTGAGCAGTCCTCCGACGGCGAGCAGAGGAACGGTTATCAGCAAGCGGTTTTTGATCTTTTTCTGATCCAGACGGAAGGTCTCGGCTAAGATAAGCC
Source organism: uncultured Ruminococcus sp. (assembly GCA_902785485.1). Classification (GTDB taxonomy): domain Bacteria; phylum Bacillota; class Clostridia; order Oscillospirales; family CAG-272; genus RUG13077. Next base: position 9,144 of record CACZZA010000095.1, read on the forward strand.
TTGCGCTTCTGAACGCGGTATCGCCCGAAGTGATCGGACAAACGATAACTCCCGCGACTGCGAGGATCCCGCCGAAGACGCCGAGCACGCCCGTTGAGATCTCATATACGACGTTGGACGCGCCGCCCTTCAGAGCTTCGTTCAGAAGTCCGGTAGTTCCGTAGAACGCCACGCCCGCCGCCGCCCACACGAGAGCTATCACGGACTCGCATATCATCGCGCCGTAAAATACGCTTCTTCCCTCTTTTTCGGACTTGATGCACTTGGCGATCATCGGGGACTGAGTAGCGTGAAAGCCCGATACCGCTCCGCAGGCGACAGTTATGAACATATACGGCCAGACGGGAGTTCCCGCGGAATGCAGATTTTTCAAAGAAAGCTCCGGTATCGTATATTTCCCGCCCGAGAAAATGACGCCGCCTATCACGGCTCCCGCCATAACGATAAGCAGGACGCCGAACACCGGGTACAGCTTCCCTATCAGTTTATCTATGGGCAGGAGGGTCGCGAGCAAATAGTAAACGAGTATGACGACCGCCCAAAACGTGCCGTTCATCCAGTCGGGAGTCAGACTGTCGAGCAGTCCTGCGGGACTCGTCACGAAGACAGTTCCGCAGAGGATCAGAAGAACGACAGAGAACAGTCTCATAAACCACTTTGCGGCTTTTCCGATATAAGTTCCCGACAGTTCGGCTATCGACGCGCCGTTGTGGCGGGAGCTTATCATCCCGCTCATATAGTCGTGGACGGCGCCGCCGAGGATCGAGCCGAAGACTATCCACAAAAACACCACGGGGCCGAACACCGCGCCCATCAAAGCGCCGAATATGGGTCCCGTTCCGGCAATGTTGAGCAGTTGGACCAAAAATGCCTTCCATTTTTTCATCGGAACGCAGTCTACTCCGTCGTTGACTTCTATCGCCGGAGTTTTACGGTCGTCGGGAGCGAAGACCTTTTCCGTCACCCTGCCGTAAATCAAATATCCGACGATCAAAACGGAAAAAGAAATAAATAGCGAGATCAAATCACCGTTCCTCCTTACAAATCAGAAAAAGACTTACTAAAAATAAAATTTTCGTCCGCGGCGGGTGTTTATTCTCTGTCCCTTCTCGCGCTGTAAGCAAGAGCGAGAGTGACTGTCATTATCACCGGAGTCCAGATCGAAACGTACATCGCCGCGACGGAAAGCGCGTTATTGCTGAATTCTCCGAGGTTCTCCGTTTTTGCGGTGATAGTCGAATATACCGAGAAAGCGATAGAAAGGACGAGCATACACAGGAGCAGCAGCTCCGCCGCCTTTTTGTTTTTCAGCCTTTGAGCGAATGCAATATAGGCTCCGAAAAGGAGCGTAAGCGTAACGAGCTGATAAGTAGTGCGGAACGGAAGCAGTATATTGAGCTGTATCGCGAGACAGAACGCGTACACCGCTCCGAGAAAATACCGGCTGTCCTTCTTATATCCGTACGACGCGTAAAAGACGACGGCGGCGTATGAAACAAGGATGACCGTATAAGCGGCGGTAAAAAGCGCTCCGGCGTTATGCGAAACGCTGAACCAAAGCACGAACACCGTGCAGGCGGTCGCCAAGGCTACAAAAATCAGTTGAACGAAAAGCGCGAGCGCTTTCGGGAGCGAGAGTCCGAATCTTTTTTGTGTTTCCATTTTATCTCCTGTTTACGAACGATATTATTACTCCGAAGGTATTTGTCCGGAATAAATAAATTATAGCAAAAAAATACGGACAAATCAAGACGGAAACTCGTTTTTTAAGTGAAATTACGTCAATACGCCAGTTTTTCTCCGTAAAACTCCTCGTAGGTCTTTACCCACAGAGAGTAGTTTTGTTCCATCATTTTTTCGGAGTTCTCCCTCAGAGTCAGCCGGGGATCCGGGGTGATGACGGGCAGATAGTGAACGTAAAGCTCCTGAACGGGAAAACCGTCGTCGTCGAGGTACGAAGAATCCTTCATCCCGATAAACACCGGTATCACGGGGACGTTGTATTTCGAGGCGAAGCGGAAAGCGCCTATTTTCAGCGGACGCGGTTTGCGGTAGTTGAACCACATCGCCTGCTCCGGGTAGATCAGTATCTTTTCTCCGCGTCCGAGCAGAGTTTTCATCCCGTCGTAAAAATCGCGCAGAGCATTGATGTCCGAGCAGAGCGGCATAGTGTTGCCATGACGCATCATAAGACGCACAGGTCCCTTGAAGTTGGTGTAATTGCTCTCTTTTATGACTTTATAGAGGTAGTGTCCCTTTTTGAGCGCCGGTCTTATCGTCTTATATACGACGTAGTTATCGCTCAGATGAAAATGGTTGCAGGTGACGATCGCCCCGTCCTTCACGTTCTTTGCGTTTTCTATCCCGCGGACCTCTTTTATAATCAGCTTGCGCTTTCTGACCATATTCTCGAAAAACGCCTTTCCGAGCAGGTTGGCAAGCGCGG
>CACZZA010000096.1 GCA_902785485.1 uncultured Ruminococcus sp.
CCGTTGATAAATCTGGTCGAAGGGTTGGCGATAGACGAATAGAATATGGCTTTCAGCGAGTATTTTTTATGCTCGTCGTTGATACGGTCGAACTTTTTGAGGTTCTCGCCCTCGTTTGAATACGCTTTGATCACCCTGTGTCCGGCGACGGACTCCTCGATGAACGAGGTCATCTCTCCGCGGGTCTCGGTCTGCTTGCGGAACATAGCGTAGGTCTTTCGGGCGATAAAACGCGCAACGACGATGGAAAGAGGGGTCACTAACACGACTATAAGAGTGATATACGCGTTGATGAACAGCATGAAAACTATAGTCGCTATTATCGTTACGAGTCCGGTGAAAAACTGTGTGAAGCCAATCAAGAGCCCGTCAGAAAATCTGTCCGCGTCGGATATGATACGGCTTATTATATCTCCGTGCTTGTGTGAGTCGATGTAAGCCAGGGGAAGGCGCGAGAGCTTGCCGAAAGCGCGTTTGCGCAGATCCCGCACGACGTTGAAGCTGACTTTATTGTTGAAGAAGTTCACGAGCCACTGCGAGACTCCTGCGGCGATAACGACGATCCCTATTTTTATAAGGATAGACAGGACGCCTTGCATATCAACGGCGTTTTTCCCGATGACAAGGTCGATGGCGCGGCCGGTCAATACGGGAACGTACAGAGACGCGAATACCGTCACAAGGCTGAAAAGAAGGGAAAGAACGAGCAGAAGATTGTATTTTCCCACGACCGAAAAGATCTTGCGGAGAGTAGAAGGCTTTTTCATGCGTTCGCCTCCCGTTCAAACTGAGAATAATAGATCTCTTTGTAAACGTCGCAGGTCTTCATAAGGTGTTCGTGATCTCCGAACGCGACCTGACGCCCGTCGTCAAGAACGAGGATGGAGTCGCATTTCATCACCGAGCTTGCGCGCTGGCTGACGGTAACGACGGTCGGAGAGTAATCGAGTGACGCGACGGATTCTTTGAGTTTCTTTTCCGTCGCGTAATCAAGCGCGGAAGAGGAGTCGTCGAGAATAAGTATCTCCGGTTTTCTGACGAGAGCGCGAGCGATGGTAAGACGCTGTTTCTGTCCTCCGGACAGGTTGGTCCCTCCGCTCGACACCTGCGTATCCATTCCGTTTTCCTTCTTTTCGACGAAATCGTAAGAGAGGGAAGACTCAAGAGCGTGTTTGACGTCGACGTCATCCGCCGACGTCGCGCCGATTTTGATATTCTCTTTGATAGACTCCGAGAAAAGAAAAGGTTTTTGCAAAACAAATCCTATTTTATCGCGTAAAGACCCTATATCGAGTTCTTTTACGTCCGTCCCGAACACCTTGACGCTCCCTTTTGTCGCGTCGTAAAAGCGGTCGATCAGCATGGCGACGGTGCTTTTTCCACTACCCGTTCCCCCGATGATACCGAGAGAAGAGCCTTTCTTCACGCTGAAGTTTATTCCGCTCACCGCTTCTTTTCCTTCTCCGTTGTAACTGAGCGAAACGTCGTTGAATTCTATCGCGGTCGGACAGGAGATGTCGACCTCGCAATTTCCGTTCTCAAAAGCAGAACCTTTTTCAAGCATTTCGTTTATCCTGTTTGCGCAAGCGACGCTCTTTGTCACCGTTATAATAAGGTTAGCGAGCTTTATCAGTTCGACGAGGATCTGCGACATCAGATTTACGAGCGCGACGAGGTCTCCTTGCGAGATACGTCCCGTATCTGCCTGGATAGCCCCTGTGGCGATCAGGATTATCAGGGCGGCGTTTATGATAACGAAAGTCAAGGGATTAAGCAGGGCGGAGATTCTTCCGGTGAAGTTCTGCATCCTGTTCAATATCTCATTTGCCGCGTTGAACTTATTTCTGCCGTCCTTATCTTTGTTGAACGCTCTTATAACGCGAACACCGGAAAGCGATTCCCTTGAATAAAGAACGAGCGTATCGAGCTGATCCTGCGCCTTTTTGTAAAGCGGCGCGCAGACGAGTATTATCCCGAAAACAACGGCTGAAAGGACAAGAATGACGCCCGCGAAAATAAGCGCGGAACGGAAGTCTATCGTAAACGCCATGATCATCGCGCCGAACACCACGAACGGGGAGCGCAGGAACAAACGTATGGCGAGGTTGACTCCTGTCTGTATCTGGTCGATGTCGGAGGTCATACGCGTAATAAGCGTCGAATTTCCGATCTTGTCGGCCTCGCTGAAGGTGAGGCTCTGGATCTTGACGAACAGGGCGCGTTTGATTTTAGAGCTGAATTCCACCGCCGCCCGCGCCGCGAAATACTGTGCGCTCAAAGCGCAGACGAGTCCGACGATACCGAACAGCACGAGCAGTCCGCCCATCAGGTATATATGGGTCTTGTCTTTTCCCGCGATGCCCCGGTCTATTATGGAAGCGATGACAAAGGGAACGATCAGTTCAAAAGTCGCTTCAAGCATTTTGAACAGCGGACCCAAAATACAGTCCCTGACGTTTCCTTTCATATAAACGAGCAGTTTTTTCATTTCCGGTTTTCCTTATTACAGTTATTAAGTTTAATATACTACAAATAAAGCGAAAATGGAAGTGCTTTTCGGGTTTTTATAAAAAAATAACGCGCCCGTTTCTTTCCGGGCGCGTATCGGCGTCTATTTCTTCTCGATGATCTTAACGTCCGTCGGAAGGATCTCCGCCTGTTCGTAGACTATCTCTTTTATCTGCGAGATCTGGTTAGGAAGCAGTCCTTCGCTCTTCACGACGACGCTGCATTTCCCGTCCGAGATCACCGCGACGCAATCGTCGAAGCCTTTTGACATCACGAGCGACTCGATGTTAGACTCGGTCTGTATTTCCGAGGCGATCCTCGTCATCTGAGCCATCGCGCTCTGCTTGGAATCTTCGAGCGCCTCCTCGCTCCCGACAACTGTTTGAAGGACCTCGAGCGCCTCGTCTCTCGCTCTCTGTCTGTCAAGCGCCGTCTGCGCGAAAAAGCTCTCCACCGAGTCGGTTTTTTCCAGCGAGACCTCCGACGAGTTCTTTACGTCTTTGGGTTCGCTCACTCCGTCGTTGAGGAATAATGCGTAGTTGAGATACACCGCGACGCCGAGAAAAAGCACCAAAGACGTCGCTATGACCTTCTTTTTGGTAAACTTGAAGATCTTCTTTTCTTTGATCTTTTCCTTTGCCTTTTTTGCCTTTGTCGTCAGGCTGTTTGCTATGTGCTTCGGTGAAAGCACCACTGATCTGATTTCCATTGTTTGTCTCCCTCCGAAATATATTTCTGTATGATAATATGTTTTTCTTTCCGCGTTTATTACTGATCGGATACGAATACCCGCGTAGAATTAAGTCCGAGCAGGGAACAGATCAGTTTTGTGATCTCTGCTTTTTTCACGGCGTCTTTTCCGAAAGAACAAACCACGGCAACGCCTTTCACCGGCGGAAGGCGCCCGGAAACGTCGGAGACCGGAAGACCGCTCCCCGCGTCCGACGACGCAACGATCGAATCGTCAAGCTCTACCGCGACGTGAACGTCGCTCACTCCGTCGAGCCTGCCGACTATGCTTTCAAGCCTTTGTTCGGTCGACGACCGATAGCTTTCAAAATCTTCGATCTCGTTTTCGGACTTTGAAGTTTTTCCGAAAGACGTCAGTATCAAAAGACCGGCGCATACGGCGGCGATACAGAAAAACAACTCTTTTTTCTTCCTGAAGATCTCGCCCGGTTTCATGATATTCCTCCTTAACCTTCACACCTTATTTCGGTGTCGCAAGTGATGTTTTCGTCAAGATAAGCTTTTATCTTGTCGACCTTTATAAAGTCCGATACGTCGTATAGCACTACTTCCACTTTTTCTATATTGAACTTCTCGAGTTCGACGTTGATTTTGATCTTCCCCAATACGAATTTTTCGGTCAGTATTTCTTCGACAGCCTTTTCGAGAGCTTCGGATGAGGAAAACTCTCCGTTCTGTTCGCTGATCTCAAAGTCGGGATATTCGTATTTTCCGTTTATAACAGGCAGCAAAGTGTTGACAACGCAGACCAAAGCCGCGAGCGAGAAAACAAACAGAACGTGTCCCTTGGTCTTTGATTTTCCGAATAACGCGTTTGTTATCCCTTCAAATAACGCCGCTCCGCACAGAGTCAGCGTCAGCGCGTAAAAAGCGGAAGTCATAACCGGCCTCCGAGCGGCGGAGTGACGTTAATGAAGACAGTCAACTCAAAAATGAACGAGATAGAGACCGCGACCGCGGACGCGAGCGCAAGATCGAGTATCCCCTCTGCTCCCGAGAGCATATTTCCGATAGGTTCCGCGCCGAGCGACGATGACGCGAAAACACATACCTTCAATAACAGTTTGTTTATCAAAAGACTCAGAATGACGGGAAGTGTAAACGCGAGTATCACAACTATCCCGGCGACTCCCGTCTTGCTTTTTATAAGCGAGAGAGACGCCATGACTCCTCGTATCGACTCGCCTATCGCGCTCCCGATGACAGGTACGAACCCTCCGGCAAAACGGAGCGCCCGCGCGGATAGATCGTCCGTATGCTTTGCGATCACGCTTTGGTAAGCCAGGACCGCCGAGGAAAGGGTCATGACCGTAACTATCAATGTGGTAAACGCGTTTTTGAGTATTCTCGCCAGCGACGCGAGAGACCCGTTCCCGACGGGCGAAACAGAACAAAGCGCGGCGAGGCACTTCATCACAGGAAACAAAAGATACGTTACCGTTCCGTTTATACCCGATAGTAAAAACAGCGTTCCGGACGACGACACGGCGGCGAGCGAATAGTTTCCTCCGTACAGGTATAACGAAGTCATTATAGGCAGAGATGAAGTCATAATAAGGTTCATCGTATCGAAGAATGATCCGAGAGAGGCAATAACGTCTTTCAGCATCCCGGCTCCGGTCAGCGCGATACATAGAGAAGTTAGGAAAAACAACGCGGACGAAAGCTCTTCGCTTTCGGAAATGTACTTTGTCTTACGCATCAGCGCGTAAAGGATTATAAGAGACAGCAAAACTCCGAACCTTCCGGAATATTTTCTTGCGGCATCGCCGCTTTTTTGCGCGATAAACCCGAATAACTCGCTTATCCCGGTAAATTCCGTACCGTTGTTCTCGGAAACGAAATAACGTCTGTCTTCCTCGGGCAACAACTCGTATATTTTCTCGTATTCCTCTCCTTCGGTCTCGCTTGGCGCGCCGTATTCTCCGTACGCGCGAACGCGCAGAGACGCCGGCAGTAAAGCGATCAGAAATGTTATGATAAAGGCGGTTTTTTTCATATTCATTCGGCAATGTTTTTTGTCAGATCTATCAGTTCTTTTATCAGCGGCATGGCGAGATAAAGGAGTTCTCCCTTTGCGAGCAGCAACACTTTGTCTCCGATCCCGTTCTCTCCGAGCGTCGCGCAGACGTCGTACGAAACTTCTCCCACAAGCGCGATCCCGACCGCTTTCAATAGTATTTTTCCGTATCCGCCGTTGTCTCCGAGAGCAAACAGGGAAGACAAAACGCCGGTGTTTTCAAATAATCTTCCGAGGACGACTCTCAGCGCCGCTACTGAAAACATGACCGTCACGACTTTCGAGATCCCTCCGTCGTGCTTTTTTGCCGTTAAAACGACCGCGAGAAGTAAAAGGGCGACGCCCGCGTATTTCAGAATTTCCATTTTCAGATACCGAAAACCCTTTTTATCGCCGAGATCAGATCCGAAAGACGGTCGATCAGCAGTGTAAGGACTATGATAATCCCCGCGACCGACAAAAGCATGGCTTGTTCGTCGCGTCCCGAACGGATGAGTATCTGACATATAAAAGAAACGATAAGACCTATCCCGGCGGCTTTCATAATAAGAGTCAGTTCCATTTTTACTCCTAAATAAATAAGATCGCAAGCATCGCTCCGACGGCAAGTCCGATGACTATCCGGCTTTTGTACTTGTCCGGCGCGGCTTTCTTTATTTTTTCATATTCGCTCCCGAAAAGATCGGAGTAGTAACGCGCGGAGTCGCACAGCTCTTTTCGCGATACTTTTCCGATCATCGAAAAAAACTCGCCGAGCGCTTTTTTGTATTCCGCGGAGATCGGGATTGTTTCCGGAAATTCACAGTAATATCCGTTGTTCCTGAGGTTTTCAAGCAATTTCCCGAACGTTTCGTCGGAGCAGGAAAACGAATCTATTATCCCGTTCGTATCTCTGTTTTCGTATTCCACGCATTTTTGTAAATGACGCGCAAATTCCGCGGCGCACCCGAAAAACCGCACTTCGTCGCGGACCGTCTTTGCGGATCTTAGCCCGTATATCAGCGGCGCGACCGTCAGCAAGACGATACCTATGATTTTCATACGAAGTCTCTTTTCGGCGTGATCTCGTAAGTTCTGCGCCCGTTTTGCTCACCTATCCCTATAAAAGTCTCGAACACGCCCTGATCGATCAACCGCTTTACGTTGGCGCGCTTCATAAGAGTCCCTGCGGAGCTTCCGTGCGACGAACAGATAAGCTCCGCTCCCGCGTTTTTTGCGTCGGTTATGTATTTTGTATCCTCATCGAGTCCTATCTCGTCGAGTATTATAACGTCGGGACTCAGGCTGCGTATCGCTTTGAATACCCCTTCCGCTTTATCCTCCAGAAACAACACGTCGGCGTTTCCTCCTTGTCCGTACGTCAATTCGCCTCTTGAATCGACGACGCAAACCTTTTTTTCGTACGGTTCTTCGGTCAGAAGCGGGAACAGCTCTCTTAAAAACGTGGTTTTTCCTCCGCCCGGAGGCGAATATACGAGAGCGCTTTTATCAGGCGGGAAACGCGAAAAGATCTCGAGCGGAACGACCTTTTCGCTTTTCGGAAGTCTTACGTTCAACGATGTAATATCACTTACGGAAAGTCCGTCGTCCTTTTCGGGATTTCCGCGGGCGGCGACGCCTATACGTATCCCGCCCTCAAACGGTATGAACCCTTTCTTTACGTACGGCATATAAGTATGAAACGAATTCCGGGTAAAAGCGCGCACGGCGTGTATCAGATCTTCTTCATTTACCGTAACAGCGGAATAATACTGTCTGCCGTTTTTACAGAACGCGAGTCTTCCTCCTTTGCGGAGCCTTATCTCCTCGCATGATCCGAATTTTACACATTCCGCCCCGAGCGCGGGCGACAGCAGACCCGAAACGTATCTTAATTCGTCCATAGGCAACTTGTCCCTTCTTTCGGTAAATGTATATGAGATTTTTTCCGCCGTATTACTTTTTTGTAAATTCGCCGATAAGACTTTACACCGTAAAAAATCTATGATATAATATAATCTAATAATATAAAATCGGATCGTTATGACCCGAAGGCTGGTAGAAAATGATCATTTTGGGAATAGACCCCGGCTACGCTATCGTCGGATACGGGGTAGTCGAATACAAGGCGATGCGTTTCCGCACTCTCGCGTACGGGGCAATAACGACGCCTGCGCACACATCTCCTCAAAGCAGACTTAAAACCATATACGAAGAGCTTGACGCCATTATTCAAATGTACAAACCGGACGTCATGGCGGTCGAATCTCTGTTTTTCAACACGAACCAGAAGACCGCTATCCTCGTAGCGGAGGCGAGGGGAGTCATACTCCTGTGCGCCGAAAGGAACGGAGTCGCTTTGGCTGAATACACGCCTCTTCAGGTCAAGCAGTCGATAGTCGGTTACGGACGCGCGGAGAAAAAACAGGTGATCGCGATGGTCGTGAACTTTCTTCACC